>CAZZDN010000039.1:0-15038 GCA_964652655.1 uncultured Methylotenera sp. | reverse complement strand
AGCATGGGTGCAAAAAGATTGCGAATGAATAACCAGCCGAGAAATGCCATGGTGAATGGCTTAACCAGCCAGTTCACAAACAGTGTTACCCCGATACCTTTCACATGCTGCCTGACCTCATGCAGTGCGCTGAAGTCAACCTTGACCAGCATCGGGATAATCATGACCCAGATTAATAAACCGACAGGCAGGTTCACCTGTGCGTATTCCAGCTTTCCAATCGTCTGGAATAAGTCTGGCAAGAGTTGCCCCAGTGCAATACCGGTCACAATGCAGATGGCAACCCATAGCGTAAGATAGCGTTCAAAAATACTCATGGATGCGTTATTAGTATTGGCGGTCATGATTTTTATTTGTGATTAAGTTTTGTTGAGATATTAACCGGCGGCTAAGCGATAGAGTTCGCTATGGTGTCCAATGCTGCTTTTAAAGCAGTTTTGTCATGCTTAAGTTGCTCTAATGGTAGCGCAAAGAAGGCCTCGATACGTCTGCGCAGAATGCTATAGGCCTTCACAAAGGCGGCATCGATTTCTTCATCAGTTCCTGTAACATGTGCAGGATCCTCAACACCCCAATGTGTTCTGATTACTGGGCCAAGGTAAGCTGGGCAAGTTTCTCCAGCTGCACTGCCGCATACGGTAATCACAATATCGGGTGTTGTTGGCAGGTTCTCCCAGGATTTGCTGTGGTAGCCTTCGGCTGCTATGCCTTCCTTTGCCAGTAATGCCAGTGAACGTGGATGTACATAACCTGTGGGTTTGCTCCCTGCACTCATGGCGTGCCAACCAGCAGGTGCTATATGATTGAAAGTCGCTTCCCCTAAAATGGAGCGGCAAGAGTTACCAGTACATAAAAATAATACGTTCATGCTTATCTGTTCTCTATTTCTTGTCTGTAGATGGGTTAATGGTCGGCAATTCGATCGGTGAGCAGGTTGGATCGTTTCGCATCGATAGGCATTGGTCTGGATGTCCTGAGCAACATTCCTCAGTCAAATAAGCGATGATTTCCAGCATTAAAGGGAAGTTTGCTCTATAGCGCTGAAACCGACCTTCTTGTTGCACGTTAACCATACCTGCATGCGTCATTGCTTTTAAATGAAAGGAAAGGTTGGTATTGGGAATATCTAGCGCAGTAGCAATTTCTCCTGCCACCATGCCCTCTGGCCCTGTTTTCACCAATAGCCTGAATACGTCTAGACGCACTTCAGAAGAAAGTGATTCAAAGATAGTTGTAGCAGTTTTTTTATTCATAGGGATATATTACAACTATTGTTGAAATATTGCATTGTTAATTTTTAAAAATTAAATCAATGTTTCGTGCAAATATGTGAGTACTACTTGTGCCACAGTCTTGGCGGAGTTATTTCAAAGACATCTATACTAATTAGAACCTATGTGCAGGATAGTTATGTCAGCTTTGCGGATTTATCAGAAATTCGATTCATAACTGTCACTTAAGAATAAGACCTAAAAGTATCTACTGTGGCATTAACTAGATATTCTCGAGCAATATCAAAAATTTAACCTATGAGAATCTTTAGGGATTTTTATATATAAATTTCGACGGACTTTATTGTCTCCCGACAGAGGTTATTAATTTTTTATCATTGATGAACTGCATTAAAGCAATTTTTCTATTGACATAGTTAGCTAGCTAACTATAATGTCCCTAATTATGTTAGAACTAAAAGACTTACCTACCACTGGCGTGCTCAATAAGTTTGCTGAGCGCTATCCTGATGCAGATATTACGGCGATATCGAGCTTCTTGCATTTGTTGCGTGTTGCAACCGATTTATCCATCGCGCTCGATACGTGCTTAAGTAAGCATGGTTTGCTACAAGGGCGCTGGTGGGTACTCATTCTGCTCATGCGAGAGGACTCTTGCACTTCCACGCCATCGGAGTTGGCTGATAAAGCTGGTGTGACACGTGCAACGATGACTGGGTTGATTGATGGTCTGGAGCAGAGCGGGCTGGTGGAGCGTGTCTATAACAAAAGCGATAGACGTAGCGTGCAAATTCACCTGACTGATGCAGGGCAGGCCAAATTAGATGTCGTCATGCCAGACTACTATCAAAGATTAAGGTTGTGTATGCAAGGCTTAAATGAAACACAGCGTGAGCATATGCATCAGATGTTAGATTTAATTAATTTAGGTATTCCAGAGTTAATCAAACAAAAGTAAAACTGGATCAAAGTGATACCAAGTAGAAGTAAACCATTTGTAGATAGGAGATTATATGAGCAGTATTCAACAACAAATTAATGCCATTAACCAAAGTTTTGATAATGCATTCAATGCCAAAAATGCCGCTGCAATCGGCGCGCTTTATGCAGATAATGCAGTGGTGATGCCAGCGCCAGCAGGGGAGCCTGTGATCGGTGCTGCCGCAGTTCAGTCGTTTTTTGCTGGTCTGATTGAGGCTGGTGTGATTGAGCATCAACTTACACTAGTAGATGCAGTAGAAGACGGTAACTTAGCCTTTCAGCGCGGTAAATGGGCTGGCGCGATGGTGAATGCCCAAGGTGAAAAGCAAACTTTTGGTGGGAATGTGCATTTGGTGTACCGTAAGCAGGCGGATGGTAGTTGGAAAGCAGTGACGCATATTTGGAACTAAGCGCGACACCACGTCGGTAATGAAGTCTGAAGCTTAACTTCTGACATAAGCGTTACATCGAAATAACCGTTACATCATGAAAGGATGATTTGAAGTTGAATCATCCAGCAAAAATAAAGGCATGCATACTGAATGGGAAATAGTACAAAAAAAACCATTAGCGCATTTGTTGCGCTAATCGTACTCACCATTATCTGGGGTTATAACTGGGTGGTCATGAAGAGTGCGCTCCAGTATGCAGGGCCCTTCCAATTTGCTGCGTTGCGAGTGTTCTTGGGCGCGCTCGTGCTATTTGTTGTCATCTATGCTACCAAGCGACCGATGGGGCTCAAAGAGTTTCCAACGATGTTGGTGTTGGGCTTGCTACAAACAGTAGGTTTTACCGGATTGTTGATTTGGGCTTTGGTGGAAGGTGGCGCTGGCAAAACTGCAGTGCTCACCTACACTATGCCGTTTTGGGTGATGCTCTTTGCCTGGCCTATGCTGGGAGAAAAAGTGCAGGGCTGGCAATGGCTAGCAGTTATCTCTGCTGTATTTGGGATGTTGCTAATCTTTGATCCTTTACACATCAAAGCTGACGGCTTTAGTATGTTTTTAGCGATTGTCTCAGGCGTATCTTGGGCGCTATCTGCGATTATTTCCAAGAAATTGCATCAGCGTCGTCCACATCTTGATTTGTTGAATCTGACCGCATGGCCCATGCTGTTAGGTTCTATTCCGATGGTTGCTATCGCATTAATAGTGCCGGCACCTGACATACAGTGGAGTGGATATTTTATCGGCTCAGTGCTTTTTAACGTATTTTTGAGTGGTGCGCTTGCTTGGTTGCTGTGGCTGTATGCATTACAGATACTACCAGCTGGGGTAGCTAGTATGGCATCGATGCTGGCGCCAGTGATTGGTGTATTGGCGGCATGGATACAATTAAATGAAGTGCCTGATCAGATGGAGTTGATTGGTATGGTGTTAATTGCGCTATCCCTTGTCATTATTTCATTTGTCAGTATCAAAAAACATGCACCGATTGATCCGGCAATTGGGCAAGAGTAAATGCTCTTGGTAGCACTTGTTGCTGATTGATTTGCCGTGTTTGAATCAGAGCTTGCTCTGTGCATAAGCCTATAAATTGGATGGTCGTATGTGATAAAATCTGCCTTATTTAGTTGGAATTTAGGATCTAAACATGGCAGGTCATAGTAAGTGGGCAAATATTCAACACCGCAAAGGTCGCCAAGACGCAAAGCGCGGTAAGATTTTCACTAAAATCATCAAAGAAATTACGGTGTCAGCCCGTCTAGGTGGCGGTGATCCCAATATGAACCCACGCCTGCGTGCGGCCGTTGCTTTGGCAAAAGAAGAAAACATGCCGTCAGACAATATCATCCGTGCCATCAAGAAAGGTACCGGTGAGTTAGAAGGGGTGAGTTACGAAGAAATTCGCTACGAAGGCTATGGCATTAACGGTGCTGCCATCATTATTGATTGTTTAACCGACAACAAACAACGTGCGGTGATGGATGTGCGTCACGCATTGAGCAAGCACGGCGGTAACTTAGGTACTGATGGTTCCGTTGCATTTATGTTTAAGCACTGTGGTAGCTTGGTGTATGAGCCAGGCACTTCTGAAGACAAAGTAATGGAAGTTGCACTGGAGGCTGGCGCAGATGACGTGATCACCAACGATGATGGCAGTATCGAAGTAATTACGCCACCAGCTGACTTTGTCGCAGTGAAAGAAGCACTAGAAGCTGCTGGCCTGAAAGCTGTGATGGGTGAGGTCACGATGAAGCCGGATGCTGAAGTTGTTTTCACCGGTGAAGATGCAATCAAAATGCAAAAAATCCTGGATGCTTTAGAAGACCTAGACGACGTGCAAGATGTTTACACCTCTGCGGTAATTGAAGACTAGGTCTGCATGATGCAGACGGCTAGGGGCGAGTTTTGAGTGCTATCCGAATTCTTGGGATAGACCCGGGCTTGCGCCTCACTGGTTTTGGTGTGATTGAGAAGGTCGGTGAGAAAATCACCTACGTTGCCAGTGGTACCATCAAAACCGCTAGCGCTAAAAAAAGTAAGGTAGAAGGTGACCCTGAGCGTGAAGAGTTGCCTGCCCGACTTAAAGTCATCTTGGATGGTTTGTTTGAGGTGATTGATACTTACCAGCCTAATCAGGTGGCGATTGAAAAAGTATTTGTAAACGTTAATCCGCAATCCACTTTACTACTCGGTCAAGCGCGTGGCGCAGCGATCAGTGCCGCTGTTATCCGCAATTTAACTGTGGCTGAATATACTGCACTACAAGTGAAACAGTCTGTGGTTGGAAATGGTCATGCGCAAAAAGAGCAGGTCCAAGAGATGGTGAAGCGTCTGCTGAAATTACCTGCTGCACCAAAACCAGATTCTGCAGATGCGCTTGCTTGTGCAATTTGCCATGCACATGGTGGCCAAGGCTTAGGCTTGATGGCCACTGCTGGTTTCCGCGTGCGAGGTGGGCGTTTAGTTGGTTAATGGCTTTTTTTACTTCACTGATTCGTAGTTTCCGTTCCAACTCCCTTTTTTGATGTGCCACTAATCACTAATGGCTTCATACTTAATTTCAAGATGTTGCGTAGTATGTTGAAATCTGCGCTTGCTGGTATAGACAACCATGCGTTATTGTTCATTATTATTTGGTAATGGAATCTCCGATGATAGGTCGATTAAGTGGTACCTTATTAGAAAAAACACCTCCATTAGTGCTAATCGATTGTAATGGGGTAGGTTATGAGTGCGAGGTGCCGATGAGCACGTTTTATAACTTACCTGCGATTGGTGAAAAGGTTGTGATGCTCACGCACTTTGTGGTGCGTGAAGATGCCCAGTTACTGTATGGGTTTGGAACTAGCCAAGAGCGTGCAACCTTTCGTCAGCTATTAAAAGTGAATGGGATTGGCGCTAAATCTGCACTCTCTATTTTGAGTGGATTGTCGATTGATGACTTGGTGCAGGCGGTCGCTTTACAAGAAGCTAGTATGCTGACGCGCGTACCTGGCGTTGGTAAAAAAACAGCTGAGCGTTTACTGCTGGAGCTTAAAGATAAGTTCACAGTGGATGGCATGACTGCAATGAACGAGTCTCAAGCCAAATCAGCTACCAGCGATGTGCTAAATGCTTTATTGGCGCTGGGCTACAACGAGCGAGAAGCGGTTGCGGCAGTCAAGTTGTTAGATAAAGAAGTGAATGTGGCAGATGGAATCAAACAAGCATTGAAGTTGCTATCCAAGTAGTATTTGTATGCAGGTAGTTTGGAGGAAATGTCTGAGTTTTTTGAGTATCAACGATGATTAACACTAATCAAATTGCAAGAATCCTGCTGATATCGCTACTGATTGTAGGCTGTGTCTTCGTGCTTTACCCATTTATGGCCGCCATGCTTTTTGCTGCCATCATTTGCGTGTTTACTTGGCCGTTATATCAGCGCATACGGCGTGTATTAGGTAGTCGAGACAGGCTGGCTGCAGTGACGATGACTTTGCTACTCTTGTTTTCGCTCATTTTGCCGATGGCCTACTTGGCGGTAAATTTGGCTGACTCTGCTACCGTGCTGATGGATGAAGCACAATCTGCGTTGCAGAGTTTGCAGCCAGCCGCACCGGCGTGGCTTAAAAATCTCCCCATCATTGGCGAGCAATTAGATGAATCTTGGCAGCGCGCGCTTGTTAGTCATGAAGAGTTGATGCGTTTGCTTAACCAGTATGCGGAGCCAATTCGTACGTTTTTATTGCAAGCGGTACAATTGGTGATGGGTGGTTTTCTGCAATTAGTATTAGTCGTATTCGTTGCTTTCTTTTTCTATAGAGATGGTGCGCGCTTAGCCAGCCACATCAATGCGATTGTACGGAGAGTTGGGGGCGAGTTCGGGCACGAGATGCTGGTCTTGTCCTGTAATACAGTAAAAGGCGTGATGCTCGGTGTTTTTGGTACTGCGTTGGCACAAGCGAGTGTGGCCCTGTTTGGATTCTGGCTTGCGGGTGCGCCAATGCCTATGTTGTTAGCATTGGCTACTTTTTTCTTATCGGTGATTCCAGTTGGTCCGCCGCTAGTATGGGGTGGCGCTTCACTATGGCTGTTTAATCATGGGGACCAAGGCTGGGCAATTTTTTTGCTGATTTACGGCCTGCTAGTGATTAGTACAGTGGATAATATTATTAAACCGATTTTAATTAGTCACACCTCTCGCTTGCCACTTTTACTCGTGGTACTAGGGGTGTTGGGTGGCGTATTAATGTTTGGGTTTATTGGTATTTTTCTAGGGCCAACATTGTTAGCGGTTGGTTTAACACTCGTTTCACATTGGGTAGAGTTGCAAAATAAGAGAGCAGATGACGTAGCATGATAGAAACTGATCGTTTAATCGCCCCGGAGGTTGTGAGCCCGCAGGAGGATGCATTAGAGCGCGCGCTTCGCCCTAAAGTGCTGGATGAATATATCGGGCAAGAAAAAGCCCGAGCACAGCTTGAAATATTCATCAATGCTGCCCGTGGCCGCAGTGAGGCGTTAGATCATGTGCTGCTGTTTGGCCCCCCAGGCTTAGGTAAAACCACGCTGGCGCATATTATTGCCAAAGAGATGGGCGTCAATATGCGCCAAACTTCTGGTCCAGTGCTGGAGCGTGCAGGCGATTTGGCTGCGCTACTCACCAATCTAGAGCCGAATGATGTGTTGTTTATCGATGAAATACATAGGCTATCTCCAGTAGTAGAGGAGATTTTATACCCGGCAATGGAGGATTACCGCTTAGACATCATGATTGGTGAAGGCCCTGCTGCTCGTAGTGTACGTCTAGATTTGCCCCCATTTACGCTAGTTGGCGCAACGACACGCGCCGGCATGTTAACAAACCCACTGCGAGACCGTTTTGGTATCGTGTCTCGGCTAGAGTTTTATACTTCAGAGGAGTTGGCGCGTATTGTGCAGCGCTCTGCCGGTTTGTTGGATGTGGAAATGGTCGATACCGGCGCATTGGAGATAGCAAGGCGCTCGCGAGGCACCCCGCGTATCGCTAACCGGTTGTTACGTCGTGTGCGTGACTATGCCCAAGTTAAATCCGACGGTAAAGTGAGTGCTCATGTTGCTGATGCTGCATTGAGTATGCTGGATGTCGATAAACTCGGTTTTGATGTGATGGATAGAAAACTACTGTTAGCCGTACTGGAGAAATTTGGTGGTGGGCCAGTCGGGTTGGATAACTTAGCCGCGGCGATTGGCGAAGAGCGTGACACGATTGAGGATGTGTTAGAGCCTTATCTGATTCAGCAAGGCTTCTTAATGCGTACTCCACGTGGCAGGGTCGCTACTAGCCAGTCATATCAACATTTTGGTTTACCAGTCCCAGGCGCTATTGCTAGCGGTGAATCGTGGCAGGAGCCGTAATGTCTTTGGGTAAGTTTAGTTGGCCAGTGCGCGTATATTATGAAGATACTGATGCTGGTGGTGTCGTTTATCACTCCAATTATTTAAACTTTATGGAGCGTGCCCGAACCGAATGGCTGCGTGCATTAGGTTTCGAGCAGACAACACTAAAAGACGATCTCGGCATTATTATCGTGGTGCATAGCCTATCGATTAGCTTCAAGAAGCCAGCCTACTTTAATGACATGCTTGAAATTCATTGTGATATCGTTAAAATCGGGCACGGCAGTATCGAGCTAGCGCAAACGATTACGCGTCATGGTGAATTGCTGATTAACGCGCATGTGAAAGCGGCTTTTGTCAATGCGACTACCTTCAAGCCTGTAGGGATTCCAGCACACATAAAACAAGCAATGCTATAGAAAGAATTGTCATGGTGGTTCGGTCAAGCTGATGATTGCTTCAGAGCGTCGTGACAGCGTGATACGACGCATAAAAATGCAATCAATATACAAAAGCGGTAGATAAAAATAGTGGAGAATTTATGAGCGCAAGTAGTGATATGTCCTTTATTAGCCTAGTTTCAGGTGCAAGTTTGCCTGTGCAATTGGTGATGCTTATTTTAATCATCACCTCATTATTTTCCTGGTGGTATATCTTTATTAAAGTCGCGACTGTTAAGCGCGCAGAGCGGGATGCAGAAGATTTTGAGGATACCTTCTGGAGCGGTGGTGACCTGAATAAATTATATGACGTGATTACTGCCAATCGCCGCAAACCGCAAGGCATGGCGCGTATTTTTGAAGCGGGTTTTAAAGAGTATGCCCGTCACAAGCAACAAACGCGCATGGATGTATCCGATGTGATGGAGGGTGCGCGCCGAGCAATGCGTGCTGCCTATAATCGTGAGATGGATGAATTGGATGCACACCTGCCATTTTTAGCATCTGTCGGTTCGGTCAGTCCATATATCGGCTTATTCGGTACCGTATGGGGCATCATGAATGCATTTAGAGGCTTATCCAATGTTGCGCAAGCGACGCTTACGCAAGTTGCACCTGGTATTGCTGAAGCGCTGGTCGCCACTGCGATAGGTTTGTTCGCGGCGATTCCCGCGGTGATCGCTTACAATCGATTCGCCAGCTCGGTCGATAGACTTTCCGTGCGTTACGAGAGCTTTATGGAAGAGTTTACTAACATCCTGCAACGCAAGTCCTAATATGGCAATCCACTGGCTTATTATTTTCAAACTGTTTTCAGCAGAGGTTGCGCGATGAGTAGAACTCGTAAACGCCGCATGATGAATCAAATCAATGTCGTGCCTTATATCGATGTGACCTTGGTTTTATTGGTGATATTTATGGTGACTGCCCCCATGACCAATCCTGGCGTAGTTGAACTACCAGGCGCGGGTCAGTCGCTAAATCAGCCAAAATTGCCGCCAGTGGTCGTCACTGTAAAGAAAAATGGCAGTATCGAGTTGGACAGCAAAACCATGCAACGTGATGAGCTGTTAGTCGCGGTAAAAGCAACCCTAACCAGCACACCAGAGCGCAGTGTGGTGATAGCTGCTGATAAAAATGTGAAATATGAAGATGTGATTGGCGTCATGGATTTGCTAAAAACCAATAAAGTCGACAAAGTTGGTTTGTTGCTTAAGCCAATTTAAGGTATTTAATTCATTTAATCTCTATGTTACGTCAGCGCGAAAATCCAGACTCATTTAAAGCCGGTGTGCTATCCATCACTGTGCATGCCATTTTGCTGGGCGCGTTGTTGATTTCATTTAACTGGAAAACCACGCACCCGATTAGTGTTGCAGAAGTAGAGTTATGGGATAGTTTGCCAACCGCTAATGTGGCTAAGCCTGAGCCTGTTCTACCTATACCTGAAGTAAAAGAGCCACCTAAGCCAGAACCTGAGCCGGTGATTGAGCCAAAACCAGAGCCCGAGCCTAAACTCGTACCGGAAATCGCGATTAAACAAGAAGCACCAAAAAAGCCGATTAAAAAAGAGCCGCTGAAAGAACCTCCTAAAAAAGAAATCCCTAAAAAGGTTCAGCAAGACGCCCCATCGTTAGCTGATATAAAAAAGCAGATTATGCAAGAGGCGTTGGATAAGCCTTACAAACCACCAGTGGATGATGTGCTAAAAAAAATACAGCAAGACAGCTTGAGTGACACAGGTACATCGTCAGAACCAAAAGCAAGCGCTGCAAAAGCGGGTGAAGTGGACGAATTTAAGGCAAAAATTCAAACAAAAATCCGGAATAACGTGAATAAATCCCTATGCGGTGATGGCAACCCAGAGTTAAAATTTGATATTGCCTTATTGCCGACGGGTGAGCTAAGTGCAGCACCAAAGTTAACTAAGTCTAGCGGTAACCCTACCTGCGATGAAGCAGTAGAGCGTGCTATTCGAGCTTCTGAACCTTTGCCACTACCCACTGATAAAACATTATTTTCACAGTTCCGCTTGTTAAAGCTGACCTTTCGCCCCAATAAAGACTAAAAACGTCCTAACGTGTGAGTGAAATGTAAGCAAGTGTAAATGCGCTGGCATCTATTACAGATTGCAGTAAAATTTGATGAACTTTTTAAGACCTTCCTGACCATACGTTATATGAAAAAATTGCTTAATTTGTTTCAGACAACACTGTTGTCTGTGACTGCAATCATGGCATTTACTATCATGCCATCGATCAGTCACGCTGCCTTAGAAATTGAAATTAGTGGAGGTAATGCACAACAGCTTCCTATCGCAATCGTGCCATTCCATCAGGACAACGTTAAAAATCAAGAAAACATTGCTAACATTATCAGTGCAGATTTAAGGCGAAGTGGTATGTTTCGCGTGCTAGAAACAGCAGGCGTGGCTAGTCAGCCTAATACGATGTCTCAAGTGAAGTATGCTGATTGGGCTGCTTTGCAAGCGCAGGCAATTGCCGTAGGTAAGGTAGAGTCGTTGCCAGGTAATCGTTTGAAAGTCAGCTTTCAACTAGGGGATGTACTCAAGCAGACGCAATTAGCTGGCATGGATTACAACATTACGCCGAACCAATTGCGTATGACCGCGCATAAAATCGCGGATGTCATTTACCAAAAACTTACTGGCGAATCCGCAATTTTTGCTAGCCGTATCGCGTATATTAATAAATCCAAGGGGCGTTATGCCTTGCAGGTGGCAGATGCCGATGGTGTCAATCCACAAACAGTAGTGTCTTCTAATGAGCCAATTATCTCACCTGCGTGGTCGCCAGATGGCAGTAAGATTGCGTATGTTTCATTTGAGAAGAAAAAACCGATCATCTTTGTACAATCTTTGATGACAGGTCAGCGTATCACTTTGGCGAGCTTTAAGGGCAACAATAGTGCCCCTGCATGGTCGCCAGATGGTAGCAAGCTTGCCATCGTACTGACCCACGCCGCAAATTCGCAACTATATTTAATTAACGCCGATGGTAGTGGTCTAAAACAACTGACCAAAAGCAGTGCGATTGATACTGAGCCAGTTTGGTCGCCAGATGCTAAATGGGTTTATTTCAGTTCAGACCGTGGTGGTAGTCCGCAAATTTATAAAGTGTCTTCTCTTGGCGGAGATGCGCAGCGAGTGACATTCGATGGTCCATACAATCTCAGTCCGCGTTTTTCACCAGACGGAAAATCACTCGCAATGATTCGAAATGATGGTGGAAGATTCCGCGTTGCACTGCAAAACTTGGCAACTGGGCAGGTGCAAATTCTGAGTGAAGGTAATCAGGATGAATCGCCTAGCTTCGCCCCGAATGGGCGTGTGGTACTATACGCTACTAGAACTGGGGGGCGTGGCTCATTGGCTGCGGTTTCTGCAGATGGTCGCGTTAGACAGCGATTAAGCGAATCAGGCGGAGATATCCGTGAGCCTGCATGGGGTCCTCTACTGAATTGATGTGATACTAAATTGATGTCGTATAGAAAATTTGTTTTTACTAAAGGAGAAAGTAATGAATAAGGGAATGTTTAATAAAAAAGTATTGGGCGCTTTAGTGCTAGCAGCAATGTTATCTGCTTGTAAAAGTACACCAATGACAGAAAAACCTGCAAGTGTTGAAGATAAAAGCCCAGCAGCGGCTTCATCACAATCTGCTAACGGGTCAGCAGATACATCAGGCGTTAAAGAAGTGGTGATTGATAGCAACGCAAATAATGCTAACAACCCATTGAAAGATCCAAACAACATCTTGTCAAAAAGAAACATCTACTTTGACTTTGATAGCGACACAGTGCGTGCTGAGTTCCGCCCTTTAATCGAAGCACACGCTAAATACTTGCTTGCAAATACTGATGCTAAATTGGTATTGCAAGGTAATGCTGATGAGCGCGGTACACGTGAGTACAACGTTTCATTGGGTCAACGTCGCGCAGTGTCAGTTAAAAAATCATTTAACTTGTTAGGTGTTCAAGATAAACAAATCGAAACAGTAAGTTTTGGTGAAGAAAAAGCAACAGCAAATTGTGCTGATGAAGCTTGCCACCAATTGAACCGTCGTGTTGATGTTGTTTACGAAAACGACTAACTCGAAGTGGTTAATTCTTAGTAACTAATTCTAAGTGACTAATTTTTAAATACTAAGTTTAAAATATGATGAAAAACCTGATTCTGCCTAGCGTGTTTTTAGCAACACAATTATTTTCCTTTAGCGCTCACTCCGCATTGTTTGATGATGAAGAGGCGCGTAAGAAGATACTCGAAGTTGAGAAAAACGTTCAAAGCCAGAATCAGGCGACACAGTCTGCAATACGTGATTTAAAGCAGTCTAACGAGCAGCGCGATACCATTACTAAAAATGGCTTTGCAGATATGCAAATGCAAATAGATGCACTCAAGCAAGAGAATGCCAGGTTAAAAGGTGAGCTAGAAGTCGCTAACCATAAAGTAGAAACCACACTGCAGCGTCAAAAAGATTTATACACAGATATCGATGAACGCCTACGTAAGTTAGAGTCGGCCCCAGTGGCGGAAACTGCAACGCCAACACAACCGGCAGTTGCTGAAAAAAACTCACAAGAATTTCAATTGTTAGAGTTAGCCAATGGGCTTTCAAAAGAGTCTAAGCATAAAGACGCCTTTAATGCTTATGACAAGTTCTTAAAAGATTACCCTGGTAGTAGCCTAGCACCTGATGCGATGTACGGTTTAGGTTACTCACAGTTTGCGTTAAAAAACTATAAATCATCCATTGCTACACAGCAAAAGCTGATTGATACTTATGCGGATAGCCCTAAAGTCCCAGATGCAATATTTAATATGGCTAATAGCCAGATTCAGCTAGGCTTAGTGCCAGGAGCTAAAAAATCATTGCGTGATTTAATTGCTAAGTTTCCTAATAGTGAACTAGTGCCAACCGCGCAAAAACGTCTAAAAGCACTCGAGGCGATTAGATAGGCAAAGCCAGAAAGTTGTTTATTTGCTTGTATTTAGGTAAATAAAGCTTTTCAGTTAAAATAGCGCCCATGAATTAATTGGCGCTATTTTTTTGCGTTATTTATTGTTGGTTTGTAAAGTATTAAATGAAACTTAAAATACACGAAATTTTCTATTCACTCCAAGGTGAGTCCTCAAGAGTGGGGTTGCCTACGGTGTTTGTGCGTCTCACTGGCTGCCCAATGCGTTGCGTGTATTGCGATACCGCTTATGCCTTTAGCGGTGGCAGTAATATGGAAATTGATGACATCCTCAGTAAGGTAGCGGAGTTTGGTACACCATATGTGACTGTGACTGGTGGTGAACCGCTCGCACAAAAAGATTGTCATGTTTTACTGAATGCCTTGTGTGATCAAGGCTACAGTGTGTCGTTAGAGACTGGTGGCGCCATTGATATTAGTCCAGTGGATAAGCGTGTCTCGGTTATTTTAGATATTAAAACTCCTGACTCTGGCGAGCTGAAGAATAATGTATGGGGTAATTTAGCCCATCTTAAAAAAACTGATGAAGTGAAGTTCGTGCTATGCAGTCGCGCAGATTATGAATGGGCAAAAGATTTCTTAGCCAAGGAACAGCTTACAGACAAATGCCCTGTATTGTTTTCACCGGTTTACAGTCAGTTACCACCGTCAGATCTGGCAGATTGGGTACTGGCAGATCAATTGCCAGTGCGTATGCAGTTGCAATTGCACAAGATTTTATGGGGTGAGGTGCCTGGCAAATGACAAAAAATGCAGTGGTACTACTCTCCGGTGGCCTTGATTCTGCGACCGTGCTGGCTTACGCACGTAGTCAGGGGTTTGATTGTTATTGTTTGAGCTTGGATTACCATCAGCGACATATCGCAGAATTGCAGGCCGCTAAAAATGTAGCCAAAGTAATGGGGGCAGCAGCGCATAAAACAGCGCAACTGGATTTGTCACTATTTGGTGGTTCAGCGTTGACGGACGATGCTATTGCCGTGCCGGAAAGTGCAACCGAAGGTATTCCCATCACCTATGTGCCAGCACGTAATACGATAATGTTATCGCTGGCTTTGGCCTGGGCTGAAGTGTTGCAAGCTCAAGATATATTTATTGGCGTCAACGCCTTGGATTATTCTGGTTATCCAGATTGCCGCGGCGAATACGTTAAAGCGTTTCAGGCAATGGCCAACCTTGCCACTAAAAGTGCGGTGGAGGGTAAAACCATTACTATTCACGCGCCTTTGATCGATATGACCAAGGCGCAAATCGTGACACTAGGCACCACGCTTGGTGTCGATTATGCCATGACGGTATCATGCTATCAGGCTGATAGCGAAGGTGAGGCCTGTGGCTTGTGTGATTCGTGTCGCTTGCGGCGCGATGGCTTTTTAGCCGCGGGGTTAGTAGACCCTACGCGTTATAAAGTGCATTTATAAACCTAGTAGATAAGGCGCTAGCTATGCAATTGTTTGCATCAACATTTATGTAAACAATTGCTTGATAATAAATATCAATAAATAGCTTGCCAAGTGGTGCGGAAATGACGTAAAATCCGCGCCTTTCTGCTTTAAATTTTTCAAAAGAGAACAAAGATT
>CAZZDN010000038.1:0-15569 GCA_964652655.1 uncultured Methylotenera sp. | reverse complement strand
TGATGCCAGCGAATACAGATTATTTTTCTAGCAGTTTTCTTGCGCGAGCAATGGCCGCTTTCACCTGTGCCGGTGCGGTGCCGCCAATATGATTACGGCTATTCAGTGAGCCATCCAAGGTTAGCACCGCATAGACGTCATCACCAATCTCTTGTGCAAACTCTTGCAGTTTAGCTAACGGCAAATCACTTAAATCCACACCTTGGTCTACTGCATAACGCACAGCTAGAGCCACAGCCTCGTGTGCATCTCTAAATGGCATGCCTTTTTTTACTAAATAATCAGCCAAATCGGTCGCAGTAGCAAAGCCTTCGCTCGCTGCTTGACGCATATTTTCTTTATTGACCGTAAAGCCGGCTTTCACCACGACACCGTTTTCCACGACAGGCAAACGTAGCATGTCTGCATAAATTTCCAATGTGACCAAAAGCGTATCCGCTGTATCAAACAACGGTTCTTTATCTTCTTGGTTATCTTTGTTATAAGCCAGCGGCTGACCCTTCATCAATGTCAGCAATGAAGTTAAATGCCCATAGACACGACCAGTTTTGCCACGCACCAACTCCGGTACGTCTGGGTTTTTCTTCTGCGGCATAATAGATGAGCCGGTACAGAAACGGTCGGCAATATCAATAAACGCGAATCGTGGTGAGCTCCATAAAATCAGCTCCTCAGACAATCGGGACAAGTGCATCATCACGGTAGAGGCTGCAAAGGTAAACTCAATGGCAAAGTCACGGTCTGACACTGCATCCAATGAGTTCTCACAAACACCAGTAAAGCTAAGGCTTGCCGCCACGTTTTCGCGGTCAATCGGGTAACTAGTCCCAGCCAATGCCGCAGCACCTAATGGCAACATATTCATGCGGTCTTTACAGTCTTTAAAACGTGAAATGTCACGCTTCAGCATTTCGTAATACGCCATTAAATGGTGACCAAAGGTCACTGGTTGCGCCACTTGCAAATGCGTAAAGCCTGGCATGACGGTATCGAAATTAGCTTCTGCCAAATCCAACAGGCTGGTTTGCAGGTTCACCAAACCAGCAATCACTTGCTGGCAAGTTGCACGCAACCATAAACGCACATCCGTGGTCACTTGATCATTACGGCTTCTGCCCGTATGTAAGCGCTTACCAGCATCCCCAATCTTGTCGGTTAAGCGTTTCTCGATATTAAGATGCACATCTTCCAAATCTAGCGACCATTCAAATTGTCCCGCCTCGATTTCAGCCAAAATCTCCAACAAACCAGTCTCAATCGCATTGAAATCAGCCACTGAAATAATGCCTTGTTTGCTCAGCATGCGCGCATGCGCAATTGAGCCTTCTATATCGTAAGGGGCTAAGCGATAATCAAAACCTATCGATGCCGTATATTTTTTTACCAGCTCCGCCACCGGCTCGTTAAAACGCCCAGACCAACTGGTATCTTTTTTATTGAGCGCGCTAATTTTCTCTGTCACTTTATTTGCCTATCTAGTATTAACTGGTCGTATCCTCTCCATGATAAAAATGCTTAAAAGCACACGCTGCCGCGTTAAGCCTACGCTAGACTTAGTTGAGCGCGTCTTTTCATTTTCACGTCTGAGGAAATTAAATTGCGATTGTTGTACAAATTTTATTCAACATTAAAAAAATGCTTAATAACAAACTACTTATATGCATTAGTATAATGCAAAATAAAGCCATTTAAGATAAAGCCATATGACTAGGCGACATAAATGCAGATAAAATACCAATGAAAAATACCAGCCGCCTGCCCAATCTACGTAATTTAGGCGTTGCTTTGCGCATACTTATCATCGCTAATTTAGCGCTGATATTAAGTGCTTTTATGTTGAGTGATGACGTCAGCACTTTTATATATCAACTGACCAGCATTTCTATTTTTGCCCAGCCTATCTTGCTACTCAGCCTGTTTTTACTGTATGCCAGCTATCCCATTCTCAATAAATGCGCTTATCGCGACGCTGTACTTACTATATTCCTGATAGTCGCACTTAGCGTGGCGGCAGTCCACACCCTATTCGCACAACTCTGGATTTTTAGCGAACAACCCTCGATCTCGCGCATGGTCATCTATGCGTGGTTGATCAGCGCACTGACCTTGTACTACTTCAATCTACATCACCGCGCCTACTCACCAGCGGTGACAGAAGCTAGGCTACAAGCTTTACAGGCACGTATTCGCCCACACTTTCTTTTCAACAGCCTGAACGCGGTACTGTCATTAATCCGCAACCAGCCCAAGCAGGCTGAAACCGCATTGGAAGACATGGCAGACTTGTTCCGCGTATTGATGGCTGAAAATCGGGAGTTAGTGCCTATCACGCAGGAAATCGCGCTCTGCCGCCAATATCTAGCACTTGAGAAACTGCGCCTAGACGAGCGGCTCAACGTAGATTGGCAGATTGACGATATACCACCCGACATTTTAATCCCACCACTGCTGTTACAACCGCTTATTGAAAATGCCGTATATCATGGCATAGAGCCATCTGCCAGCGGTGGTAAGATTACCATTCAGATTTACACCAAACAAAATGAGGTGCACTTGCTTTTAAAAAACCCATGTTCAACGCAAAACAAACACCACAACGGTAATAATATGGCACTTAAAAATATCAAAGAGCGGCTGACACTGCACTTTGATTTAGAAGCATCACTGAAAAGCAAACAACTAGACGGTACTTACGAAGTGCACATTACGCTACCAAGCAAACAAAAGTCTTATGCTTAATTATACTAATCTCAATATTATCATTGCGGATGATGAAGCCCCAGCACGAAATCGCTTACGCACCTTGCTGGGAGAGATTCCCAACACGCATGTGCAAGCAGAGGCGAAAAACGGCAAAGAACTGCTGGAGATGATGAATCAAGCGCAAACTGAACAAATCGTTAATATCGTCCTGCTAGATATCCGCATGCCCGAAATGGACGGCATAGAAACTGCCCAACATTTACAAAAACTAACACAACCACCGGCTATCATTTTCACCACAGCCTATGATAATTACGCCATCAAGGCCTTTGAAATTAACGCAGTAGATTACCTCTTAAAACCAATTCGCCTAGAGCGCCTACAAACAGCACTACAAAAAGCACGCGCGCTCTTACCCAGCCAACTGGAAAAATTAAGCCCACTTAGCCCTCAACGCACCCATCTGAGCATTAACGAGCGTGGCCGTATTTTATTGGTGCCGATCAGCGACATCATCTACCTACGCGCAGAACTGAAATACATCACAGTACGCACAGCGGAACGCGAATATTTAATAGAAGAATCCCTCTCACACTTAGAGCAGGAGTTCAGCCACATATTCACGCGCCTGCACCGTAATTGCCTAGTAGCCAATGCCTACATTCTGGGCTATGAGAAACGCCAACAAGATGACCATGCAGAGAAGCAATGGGTAGCGCTACTCAAGCATGTACCTGAAACCATCCGTGTCAGCCGCAGACAGCAACATTTAATTCGCCAGAATGCGCTCTAAGCAAAACCTCGGCACTAAAAAACAAAGCGCGTTTAGCATTCATCCATACGCGCTTCAACTTAAACGCTCAGCTTATTTATTCGTGTAAGGTTATTTATTTTTGAGCCGATTCGCTTCAAGTTCGGCAATCGTTTTAGCCGCCCAATCTTTACCGCCCAAACCAAACGCTAACGCCAACGCCAGGAAAATAGCGCCAAACACAATCACGAATAGAGAGTGAATCAATTGCATACCAATACCCAACTGCTCTAATGCTACAAATATCGCTAGGATTTGGATGCCGTACTCTGCCGATGTGCTCACAGTAAGTGCTGCCGAAAACTTAATACTATGTAACCAGGCAAACATCAGTTTATTCACAAAGCGCGCCAACAAAGTACCAAAAATAATCACTAAAATCGCAAGAATAATGCGAGGCAAGTAACCTGCAAGCTGTTGCAACAGACTAGCCACTTCGGACAACCCCAGCGTGCTAGCACCAGTGGTAATAAACAAAATAATCACTAGCCAGTACACCACCTGGCTAATAATGCCGCTCAAGGTAACATTTAGGCTACCGCTGTTCATAAAAGCTTCGAGACCAGAACGCTGCGCAAATTGATCAAACTGCGTCAGCTCTAACAAACGTTTAACCCCAAGCCTTGCAAGCTTTGCGACTATCCAGCCAAAAAACAGGATCACCACAACGGCTAATAACTTAGGTACAAATTGCACAAGCTGTAACCAGAATTGATTGAGGGATTCAATAAAAACTTCAAATTGATATTGCATGCCGGCCTCCTTAACGCTGTTATTAAAAGTGTACTTTCCTTTTCGATTTAATCTAACTAAGTCATCAACTTAGCGCATAGCCTAACATCATTTAAACACGAAACGGAAACTTTCGTCGCCTAATGCTTGCCTGCAACTGCTGTGTTAAAATCACTAAATGCAAAATTCAAACCCACACACACCACCTAAAAAATTAGTGATTGCTTCACGCGAGAGCGCACTTGCCATGTGGCAGGCACGCCATATTCAAAGCCGTTTGCAAACACTCTATCCTGAAACAGAAGTCACTATTTTGGGGATGACTACCACTGGCGACCAAATTTTGGATACGCCATTAGCTAAAGTAGGTGGCAAAGGTTTATTTGTAAAAGAATTAGAAACCGCGCTCGCTGATGGCCGTGCGGATTTGGCCGTTCACAGCATGAAGGATGTGCCAATGAACCTGCCAGAAGGCTTTATCCTAGCCGCAACTGGGGAGCGTGAAGACCCGCGTGATGCATTCGTATCTAACGACTACGCCTCACTGGAAGAGTTACCGCCTAACAGTATTGTGGGCACTTCCAGCCTAAGGCGCCAAAGCCAGCTGCAAGCGCGCTTTCCGCACCTAAAAATTGAATCACTCCGTGGCAATTTGCAAACGCGTCTACGTAAACTGGACGAAGGCCAATATGCAGCGATTATTCTGGCAGCCGCTGGTTTAATCCGATTGGAACTAGGTAACAGGATTCGCCAATTCATCGCGCCTGAGGACAGCATTCCTGCGGTAGGTCAAGGCGCATTAGGTATAGAAATCAGCGCGAACCGTCCTGACCTCATTGCCACACTCGCGCCGCTTAACCACCCAGATACACAAGTATGCGTAGAAGCCGAGCGTGGCATGAGCCGCACGCTAGCGGGCAGTTGTACCGTGCCACTCGGCGCATACGCCGTATGTGAAGCAGATAGCATCCGTATCACAGGCTTTGTAGCCAGTGTAGATGGCAAACAAATGCTGGTAGAAACTGCTGTTGGAAGTAGAGCTAATGCCGAAGCGCTAGGTAAAACCCTGGCCAACCAATTGGTAGCCAAAGGCGCGGACAAAATTCTCGCCGCCTTATAGTCACACCAGACAGACACTTAAGCAATCACACTAGACCGGCTTACCCATGCGTACCGACCATCTATTGAGCAATTTACATATTGCAGTCACCCGACCGCTAGATCAGGCAGCCAGCCTGAATTCGGTTATTGCGCAACACGGTGGCACGGCCATTGCATTTCCTCTGCTTGCAATTTCCGCATTGGATGATTATCAGACATTTGAACATCAACTGAACCGCATCAACACGACTGATTGGGCTATTTTTATCAGCTCTAATGCCGTCGATTATGCCATGCCACACCTAATCAAAAAGTTTGGCAAAATTCCTGATCATTTAAAATTCGCAGCGATTGGCCATCAAACAGCAAAGTCGCTAGCGCAATATGGCGTTCATGAAGTACTGGTGCCACACACACGTTTTGATAGCGAGACACTGTTAGCACTCCCAGCACTGCAAGACGTTTCGACAAAAACGATTGCAATATTCAGAGGAGTTGGCGGTCGTGAGCTGATGGCTGACACCCTGAAAGCCAGAGGCGCCAACGTTTATTTTGCAGAAAGCTACCGCCGTATCAATCCACAGCAAAACGCAGACCTGCTAGAGGCACAATGGCGCAAAAATAAACTTGATGCGGTCATTGTCACCAGCAGTGAAGCCATGCGCTACTTACTGCAGATGGCGGGGCATGCTGAATGGTTAAGACATATCACATTATGTGTAAATCATGAGAGAATTGCGGAAGAGCCTAGAAAGCTAGGTTTAAAAGTATCGGTCGCAAGCGCGCCCGGAGATGAGGCAATGCTGCAATGCTTATCACAACTCTCAAAACATCATGACTAACCCAACCGACCCACTCTTTACCGAGAGACAAAAACCTTCGATGCTCGCGGTTGGCACGATGGCACTTGTCATCATTGCGATTTTGACCTTGGCATGGCAATGGCTGAATACCCGCCACCGTTTTAATGAGATTGAAAAATCGCTTAGTTTCAAACTAGAAGAGTATCACACGTTAAATCAGCAGAGCCTTGCACTCGCAAAACAAGCAGAAGAGCGAAGCACTCAAGCCAATGCGCGAACGATTATTTTAGAGCAAAAACTAGCCGAGTCACGCGATCAGCAAGAAGCGCTACAAACACTATACACCCAGCTTGCAGAAAATCGGGAGGCTACTGCCGTCGCTGAGGTCGAGCAACTACTGACGATTGCCAAACAGCAATTGCAACTTGCAGGGAATGTTAAATCGGCATTACTAGCACTCGAAGCAGCAGACCATAGATTAGAGCCACTAGATTTACCACGGGCAGTGCAATTACGTCAGACCTTACAAGTTGAAATTGAAACGCTACGCGACTTGCCACAAATAGATATGATTGCAATGAGCGCACAGCTTACTTACCTGGCTGAGTTGTGCAATAGCATTCCTCTCATCAGCGAACGTCAACCTAGAGTTAACCAAAATGCCAGTCAACATTTAGCGCCTGTTCAATCACTGCATGGCGTAGAAAAATTCTGGTGGGCCATCTGGGATGATATAAAAAATCTAGTGACAGTAGAACGTATTGATCAACCAGAGCCACCCCTATTGGCCGCTGAGCACGCGTTGTATTTACGTGAAAATCTCAAACTACGATTACTCACTGCCAGAATTGCTTTGCTACAGCATGATGAAAGCACTTACAAGGCAGATCTCAGCATGGTAAAAACTTGGCTAAATCAGTACTTCGATACTAAACACCCAGACACGATTAAAGCCTTGGTGCTATTGAAGAAACTATCCAGCAACAATATCAGCCTAGAACTTCCACAATTAAGCGATAGCTTGGCGGCTGTCAGCAGTTACAAGCTTATGCTTGAAAAGAGTGAGTAAATCTTATGCTTAAAAACAGATTTTTCTGGTGGGCATTATCCTTACTCGGCGTGATATTGATTGTGTGGCTAGCCAGTAATAATCAAGGCTATGTGCTCATCATTCGCTCACCTTATCGCATTCAAATCTCGTTTAACTTTTTTTTAGTGGTATTTGTACTCAGCGTTTTCGCTCTACATCACCTACTCAGATTTTTAAGATTTTTAAGGCATTTACCAGCCATTAGAAAAAGTAAAAAGGAGTCCATGCGGCTAAAAGCTGGCAATACCGCCCTATTAGAAGGGATGCATGCCCTAGCAGAGGGTGACTTTGAGAAGGCCGAGTCTTCAGCGAAGTTAGCGCATGAGCTAATTCAAAACTCAGATTTGGAAACCCTGATTCATAAACTAGCTTCTGAAAAGAACAAACAAGCTTTACTCTTCAAATAGACAAATCTATCAAACTATTCAAGTAGTGCAGGCTATCTATGCAGTTCCTGAAAAATCAAAACGCCAACTAAAAATGCTCTGTTTTCACATTTTAGTTAGCGTTTTTTATCATCAACACACTATCACCAATCGCTTCGTTTAAGCCTGATTGAGTGTTTAATGCCAGTTAAAATCAGGTGCCAGCTTTGCTACTAGGCAACGGTTTCGCGTAATTAAACGCATCTGAATAGAATGCATCCTCAGGCAACCCCGCTTGTGTAAAGCTAGCATGCGCAACCTCCACCATCGCGGGTGCACCGCAGCAGTAGACTTCAACACCACTTAAATCACTAAAGTCATCTAGCACTGCTTGGTGTACTAAGCCAACACGCCCTTGCCAATTATCTTCAGGCAATGCATCGGATAACACAGGGATAAATTCAATATTAGCATGCGCTTGTGCCCATGCTTCAGGAAGCGCCGGCATATACAAATCTTCCAATGCACGTGCACCCCAATACAAAGTCACTTTACGCTTAATATCATTGTGAATCATATGCTCGATAATCGCTTTGATTGGTGCAAAACCTGTACCACCAGCCACCATCACCATTGGTTTTTCAGATTCGCCTCTGTAGTAAAAACTACCAAACGGCGCTTCTATACGCAAAATCGCCTTATCTGGCATTTCATTGAACACATATTCCGTGAACTGGCCTCCCGGAATCAAGCGTAAGTGTATTTCTAATAAATTATCCGCATGTGGTGCATTTGCCAAGGAAAAAGCACGACGCTTACCATCTTTAAGTAAAAATTCCACATATTGACCAGCCATAAACTGCAAACGCTCAGCACTTGGTAGCTTTAAAAATAGCGCCATCACATCGTGTGACAACTGCTCTTTGCGCTCTACACGCGTTGGCAGTATGCGAGGTGGAATCACGCCTGAGTTGATTTCCCGGCATTCTATGGTTAAATCGGTCAGTGGACGTGCACAGCAGAACAGCGCTTTACCAGCGGCCCTATCCGCATCTGTCAACGCACTGCTGGCATAATCACCATGATCCACCTCTCCACTTAACACCGTACCTTTACAACTGCCACACGCACCATTTCGGCAACCATATGGAATGTTAAACCCAGCCTCTATGGCTGACTCAAGTACTGTCTCGTAAGCTTTCGCCTGATAGGAATGACCGCTGGGCTGAATCGTAATTTGATGTGTCATGTTGTGTGTTTCTGTTTATTTAATTAATCATTCAAATGAGTTAGTCTTCGCGTCGGAACTCGCCCTCTATCACGTCATCATTGGCGGCTTGGCCAGATTGATAGGGCGACGACTGCGCATTGGGTGCCTGATGTTGTTTAATCGGTACTAACAATAAAATCACTGCAATCATATCAGTAATCACGCCCGGTATGATTAACAACACACCGGCAATAATATTGCGCGCACTGCCAAAAACCGCCTTAATTGGATGATTACCAGCACTTAAAGTTTGCATCATTCGTCCAGTGAATAATGCTTTTTCTTCTCGGATCAAGCGCAATCCCAACATGCCGATACCCACCAAATAAACTAGAACCCACCATCCATATTGCTCACCCAGCGCAAGCAATATCCATATCTCGGCTACTGGAAAAGCGAGTAAAATCAAACCTATTAACAAACGCATAGTTGCTATCCTAAATAATTTCGAACCTCAGAATAATGTCTAACCGAGAGAACATTCTGCTAGTGCTCACCAACGCACCAGATACAGCGACAGCCAGCCGCATCGCTGACACGCTGATAACGCAAAAACTCGCCGCGTGTGTCAATATATTAAGCCCTTGCCAATCTATCTACATGTGGGAAGGCAAACTTATGCACGACACCGAAGTACCAATGCTTATTAAAACCACCCAATTACAGTATCATGCACTGCAAGAAGCCATTATAAAAGCGCACCCTTATGAACTTCCTGAAATAATCTCTATCAACGTAGATGGTGGCTTACCTTCATATTTACAATGGGTAAGTGCACAATTATCTGCGTAAGGAACAACATGTTTAAAAGATTTTTGTATTTTTTGCTCGTTAGCTTTTTTATACTTTCAGCATCAGTTGGCCACGCAGCTAATGTCACCAGTGGCATTAAGAACTTATTTACCGATGAATCTGCAGAGGACGCGTTTTTATCTCCAGACCTTGCTTTCGGTGTAAGCATTCAACAAGCTGGACAAAATATACACGCAAACTTTACTGTTGCGCCCGGCTACTACTTGTACAAAGAACGCACCAAATTTGAGTTCACACCAGCACAAACGTTCGAAATTAAATTTCCAACAGCAGACATCAAGAACGATCCGAATTTTGGCAAGATGGAGGTTTATCATCAAGACTACACCGCAACCTTACTGCTAAAGAATCAGATTGGTACACCAACTAACCTCAAAATCACCTATCAGGGCTGTAGTGAAAAAGGCCTGTGCTACGCGCCACAACACAAGAATTTCAAGATTAACACCAATGGCGGCATAGCGCTCAACGACTCTAGAGCACCCGACAGCAATACCGCATCAGGCAACGAGAACGCATCAGAAAGTGATAGCCAAGCTGCAAACCTGCTGAAAAGCGGTAAGTGGTGGCTGATCATTTTAGGTTTCTTTACCGCAGGGTTGCTGCTCGCATTCACACCCTGCGTATTTCCGATGATTCCTATCCTATCTTCGATTATCATCGGTAAAAATGCACATGTTTCACGCCTACATGCATTTAATCTATCGCTCGCCTACACGCTAGGCATGTGCTTAACCTACACATTGGCAGGTATTGCAGCAGGGCTATCAGGACAAATGCTCAGCAGTGCATTGCAAACGCCTTGGGCACTCGGTTTTGGTGCATTCATCTTTACTGTACTGGCACTGTCTATGTTTGGCCTTTATGAGCTTAAACTACCAAGCAGTATGGAAAATGGCCTAATGAATTTGAGCCGACGCATTAAGGGCGGACGATTCTTTAGTGACTTTCTGATGGGCGCACTTTCAGCGCTCATTATTAGCCCATGCGTCGCAGCACCGCTAGCTGGCGCCTTACTCTATATCAGCAAAACCAATGACGTGGTATTAGGCGGTGTCGCATTATTCTCACTTTCAGTAGGAATGGGTACGCCACTACTACTCATCGGCGCATCAGCAGGCACACTCTTGCCTAAAGTTGGCAGTTGGATGAACGCTGTCCGCAATTTATTTGGCGTGCTGATGTTAGCTGTTGCTATCTGGTTGATTTCACCTGTGATTCCAATGCAAGTGCAATTAGCATTATGGGCCGCCCTCTTCATTGTGCCAGCCATCTACATGCATGCTTTAGATAGCCTGCCAGCGAATTCAAAACCATCACTCAAGTTCTGGAAAGGTATTGGCGTGATGATGGTCGTGATTGGCCTAGCCATGTTGATTGGTGCACTCTCTAACGCAAAATCGCCATTACAACCCCTTAGCGGACTGGTTGCGTCGAATGCCAAAGTAGAACCACATAAAAATCTGAACTTTCAGCCAATTAAGAGTATTGCAGAGCTAGAAAGTGCACTGAACAATGCATCTGGCAAACCCGTGATGCTGGATTTTTATGCTGACTGGTGTGTTGCATGCAAAGAGTTAGATCAATTTACGTTTAGTGATGCACGCGTGCAATCTGCCTTAAAAGACACCTTACTATTGCAAGCAGATGTCACCCAGAACACGGAAGACGACAAGGCCTTAATGCAAAAATTTAATATTTTCGGCCCACCAGGCATCATTTTCTTTAATGCAAATGCAATCGAGCAAACTGGGCTAAAAGTGGTTGGCTATAAAAACGCAGACGCATTTTTACAAATTTTAGATCAACGTGACAGCTGCCTACCAGCCACAATCCAATGCTAAATAAAATATTAAAACCACTTCTTTTAATTGCCATCATCATCGCACTTGCCTTGGCATCACGCTACTTTACCAACAATGGCGATAACGGCAAACTCAGTAGCGAACCTTTATATGCGACCAATTTACTAGATATTGACGGGAAAATACAAGATTTTGCACAATATCGAAATAAAATCATTGTCGTTAATTTTTGGGCAACTTGGTGTCCACCATGC
Source organism: uncultured Methylotenera sp. (assembly GCA_964652655.1). GTDB lineage: Bacteria > Pseudomonadota > Gammaproteobacteria > Burkholderiales > Methylophilaceae > Methylotenera. Next base: position 3,822 of record CAZZDN010000038.1, on the reverse strand, counting down.
AAAGAAGAAATGCCAGAGCTGATTGCACTACAGCAGTCTCTAAAAGAGAAAAATGTTGTCGTACTGGGCATTGCGCTTGACGACCCTGCAATGGTCTCTGAGTATTTAAAAACATCTCCGGTCAACTACCCAGTCTTTGCTGATGAAAGCAAAGGCAGCCTCCTAGGCGAACAATTAGGCAATGATAAAGGCGTTTTACCATACACTGTCGTGATAGATACAGATGGCAAAGTGGTGTTAAATCACTTTGGTCGCATCAATCAAGCCATCTTAGAAGCCGCTATCAACCCTTTAATATCACCGTAATCAGATTTGCATGCATCATGTCGTTGCGTTGTTACCGGCAAATTCAAGACCACATTCAATCTATGGGAATTGACCAATCAAGCTGAGCAAATTCGCTTAAATTCTCTAAAGTTGCTGGACAAAACCCTTTAACTTCGGCAAACTCGCGTTTATGAATTATCGTAATTTATGCTTAAATTGTTTAAAACAGGTGAGTCGTCATGGCTACTAAGAACATTCTGGTATTACATGGCCCTAATCTGAACCTATTAGGTTTGCGTGAACCACAACATTATGGCAACGCAACACTTGATAGTATTAACCAAACATTAACGAACAAAGCAAAACAGGCGAATATCACACTAGAGTGCTTCCAAAGCAATTCAGAAGCTGATCTTGTCGACAAAATTCAGTCTATTGCAACGAAAAGCATAGATTTTGTCATTATCAACCCCGCGGCTTTCACGCATACATCCGTTGCAATGCGTGATGCATTGAGTGCGGTTAAGGTTCCATTTATAGAAGTACACTTGTCAAATGTGTTTGCGCGCGAATCGTTTCGCCATCATTCATATTTTACAGACATCGCTGTAGGCATTATTAGCGGATTAGGTGCAAAAGGTTATGAACTTGCACTGGATTTCGCTATTGAAAAATTCAATCAGTCTTAAAATAATAATTTATATCGAATAACTAGGGGTCATCATGGATTTACGTAAACTTAAAAAGCTTATTGATCTAGTAGAAGAATCAGGCATTTCAGAACTAGAACTGACAGAAGATGGTGAGAAAGTACGCATCAGCCGCAATTTCACGGCAAGCATGCCACCACAGAATTACAGCCATTACATTCCGCAGCAACAACATGCGCCTGCACCTCAAGCGGCTCCAGCAGCGGCAACTGCTGAGACAGCACCTGCAGTAGAAGAAGGCCATGCAGTTAAATCACCAATGGTAGGTACGTTCTACCGCTCACCATCTCCAGATGCTAAAGCCTTTGTAGAAGTAGGCGACACTGTTGCTGTAGGTGACACACTATGTATTATCGAAGCAATGAAGCTCTTGAACGAAATCGAAGCAGATAAAGCTGGTGTCATCAAAAAAATCTTGGTAGATAACGGCCAAGCCATTGAATACGGTGAGCCACTGTTTATCATTGGTTAATATCGGCTAATTGTTGTTAACTTATTCAATAACTGCTTAATTCATTAGGTCTTAACATTAAAACACTAAGACCTAAATACTAGGATTTACTTTCATGGCAATGTTTGACAAAATTTTAATCGCCAATCGTGGCGAAATCGCCTTGCGCGTACAACGCGCATGTCGCGAACTCGGCATCAGAACGGTGGCGGTACACTCCGAAGCTGACCGTGAAGCTAAATACGTAAAACTGGCAGACGAGTCAGTTTGTATCGGTCCAGCGCCTTCCGGTCAAAGCTATTTAAATGTTCCAGCGGTCATCAGCGCTGCTGAAGTGACTGATGCACAGGCGATCCACCCAGGTTACGGCTTCTTATCCGAGAATGCAGACTTTGCAGAACGTGTAGAACAAAGTGGCTTTGTATTTATTGGCCCACGCGCAGAGACTATCCGCTTGATGGGTGACAAGGTATCCGCTAAAGACGCCATGCGTAAAGCCGGTGTACCTTGCGTGCCAGGTTCAGATGGCGCACTCCCAGAAGACCCTAGCGAAATCATCAAAATCGCCAAACAAATTGGCTACCCTGTGATTATTAAAGCAGCTGGCGGTGGCGGTGGTCGCGGTATGCGTGTAGTACACACCGAGGCAGCGCTGTTAACTTCTGTGAACATGACCAAAGCAGAGGCACAAGCCGCATTTGGCAACCCAATGGTTTACATGGAGAAGTACCTAGAAAAACCACGCCATATCGAGATTCAGGTATTGGCTGACCAGCACGGTAACGCCGTATTCTTAGGTGAGCGCGATTGCTCTATGCAACGTCGCCACCAAAAAATTCTGGAAGAGGCACCAGCACCCTTACTAAACGCACGTTTGCGCGACAAAATCGGCGAACGTTGCGCTGAAGCTTGCCGCAAAATCAAATACCGCGGTGCAGGCACGTTTGAGTTTCTTTATGAAAACGGTGAGTTTTATTTCATTGAAATGAACACACGTTTACAGGTAGAACATACCGTAACAGAAATGATTACCGGTATTGATTTGGTGCAGCAACAGATTTTTGTCGCAGCCGGTGAAAAACTGAAGTTCCGCCAAAAAGATATTCAACTGCGCGGGCATGCGATTGAGTGTCGTCTGAATGCAGAAGACCCTTACAACTTTGTACCGTCTCCAGGCAAAATCACTAAGTTCCATATGCCTGGTGGTCCTGGTGTACGTATTGATACCCATGCATACGCTGGCTACACAGTACCACCGCACTACGACTCAATGATTGGCAAGTTAATCACTTACGGTGATACGCGTGAACAAGCGATTGCACGTATGCGCATTGCACTCTCTGAAATGATGATTGATGGCATTAGCACCAATATTCCATTACATGCTGATTTAATGGCAGATGCAGCGTTTCATATAGGTGGCACCAGCATTCACTACCTAGAGCAAAAGCTTGGTATTTATAACAAATAATTGTTATTTCTAAGGTAATACAGCAAATACGCGTCACCGCAGTCACGGTGTACGCGTATTTGCACTTATGCAGTTTAATTAGATTAGTTTTTTAGATAGGTTGAGTATGGCGTGGGTATCATTAAAGATTGAAGCACAGGACAATAATGCTGATTTAATTAGCGACACGCTCATGGAGCTAGGCGCATTATCAGCCATTATTGAAGATGCCAATGCTGAAACGATTGATGAACAACCGATTTTTGGCGAGCCTGGTGATCCGCCTCCTGGTATTTGGCAGCAGAATCTAGTGAGTGCGTTGTTTGATGAAGGCGTAGATATTCCTGCAGTGATTCAAGCGCTCACAGAGCAAGCTAAGCTAGGCAAGCTAACCTACACGACAGAAACCATACAAGAGCAAGATTGGGTGCGCGCCACACAATCACAATTTGACCCAATCAAAATCACGGATACGCTATGGATAGTACCAACTTGGCATGAGTCACCTAATCCAGATGCGATTAATATCGTATTAGACCCAGGTTTAGCGTTTGGGACTGGTAGCCACCCGACAACGCATCTATGCTTGGCATGGCTGACACAAACCGTGACAGCAGGTAGCTCGGTGTTGGACTATGGTTGCGGCTCTGGCATTTTAGCGATTGCCGCTAAAAAATTAGGCGCAGATGAGGTAGTGGGGACAGATATTGACACCCAAGCAATACAGTCTAGTTTGTATAACGCTGAACAAAATCAAGTCGAAGCCAAATTCTACGATGCAAACGCATATCAATCTAAAGAGTTTGATATTGTGGTTGCCAATATTTTATCCAGTGCATTAAGTGTACTCGCACCAGCGCTGGCAAAATCATGCAAAGCTGGCGGCAAAATTGCGCTTTCTGGGATTTTACGCGAACAAGAAGCCGCTGTTTCTGCCATTTATG
>CAZZDN010000037.1:0-16181 GCA_964652655.1 uncultured Methylotenera sp. | reverse complement strand
TATGTCAGTTGGTCGCGGTCGTCAGGTGTTTGGCGGGATTCGATACGATTTCTAAGTGTTTAAAACGGCTACCTATATTTTAAGTAGCCGCTCTTTTTAAGAGCGTTTAAACGTTTTATCCGTTTAGACGCTCTGTATTTAGTTCTGAAATTTCACCCAGTACTTGTCAAACAAGTATTCATCAAAGTGAGTGATTACCAAAATCTACTTGATAACAAAATCTACTTAATAAGAAGATGCTACCTTCTTATCAAACTTGGAACATAGGTAGATAAAATCAATATGATTGCAAGTAACAAATATATCCAACGTACTGAATATGCGGTCACAAAACTAGCAGCTGGTTTTTGAGCTTGCACATACTCATAAAACTGTGGTGTATTGCTACCCGCGATATACGTCGCTTTAATTTCCGTCGCCAACTCTTTCAGGTGGTCTTCTTCAAGTTTAGATAAGTAGCGATCATATTCAGCGGAAGCGACTTGTGGGTCAGGCTCATCCTGGCTGGTATCAGTGTAATTTACACCACCGCCCGTACTATTATTTTCACCTGATGGCCAAAAACCAATCCATTTATTTAATGAATTGTAACGTGGGACAGCAACATGCTCTTTACCTCCTACGCCAACAAACAGGACATGCTTTCCTATTTGAACACCATCTAAATTCTGTCTGATAGTGACATTCAGCTTTGGTGCCTCATCGCCATCTGTAAAAAAGAGTAGTTTGGCCGGTGTATTCAAAGAATCAAATAGCGTAGCCGCAGCACGCACACCAATCGTTAATCGACTATCACCTTTCCACGCCATGCGCCATTCAATTTGACTAATCGTGTCATTGAGCACGTCGTAGTTTTCACACACCTCTAGAGGGTTAATGAGTAAGGCAACGTTATCTGATGCAAACACGCCAACACTAATATGCGTCCCACAGGGTGATGACTCTACAATTTTGGTCATCAAGTGTTTGGTGTAAGCCATACGACTCACATTCTGATTGTTGAGTTTTACGTCCTCAGCATTCATGCTTTGTGAAACATCCGCAATCAACAAGTAGTTGTGCACTTCTTGCTTTAATTGAATTTCTGGCTTAATTAAAGCAAGCAATAAGAGTAAAGATGCAGCGATGTAAAGTGCGGTTTCGTAGTTACTTTTTAACCAAGACAATAGCTGATTCATGGCAATCCAATCGGTAAGTTACTGAGTTCCATTGCAGACTGCTCTTTCAGCGCTATTTTTGTATTTTGCGCTAAAGTAGATTGCAATAAGCTAAGGTTAAACCTCGCAGAACCTAAGGTTGGGTCTAAACGTAATGATTGCTCGTAGGCCATTTTGGCTTGTGTGTAGGCGTATCTTGCATCATCCTGCAATGAGCCATCTTCATTCACCCGACGGATAAGGCCCAATATAAATAAATTGTTGGCAATATTAAATTGTATTTTTGCTTGTTCACCAATCGGTGGGTTGGTTTCTAATAGTTGTCCATATGTCTGCACCGCATGTTTATAGCCTTGCTTGGTTCCCTGATCATATGCAGATGCAAATTTTTGTTGATATGGAAAATCGTTGTCATTAATTTGCTGATTATTGGCAATGGCATGATTGACCAATGAAGCTTTTCTATATTGATAAGCTTCATGTGCGGTCCCAATCACGCCAACCAATAGAAGCAATCCAAATATTAGATTGCTGTTTTTTATGTATTTTGCCATGAGTGCACCCTTAAATTTTTAATAATTAATATCAGTAAGGCAAGTACCAATGCCATAACGATTAAATTTTTCGAATAATCGTGACCAGGGACAGTGACTGTATATTGAATAACGTTTTTCTCTTTAGAATCAATATACTGCAAAGCGGCTTGCAACGTTGTTGGGTTGTCCGCCTCAAAGGCTTTATACTTAATTTTAAGGCTACTAAAGAACTTATGAAGTTCTAAACTTGTGACTTCACCTTCTCTAAATTTTTGCTTAGTAAAGATACTCACCTGGTCAGGCTCGTGCAGCACGATCCAATACAAATTAATCTTCTTCTCTGACAGCTGCTCAGCGATTTTTTGCTTTACACGTGGGCTGATTTTTCCTGCCCCATCTGATAACAAAATCACTGCACGAGAACCGGAGCTTTGAATCTTATCGAACATGGCGATGCCAGCAGTGACGCCTGACCCAATATTCGTTTGATTCAACGCTGAGCTGGTTGCCGCTTTGATTGCTGAGTGAATCGCCTCTCGATTACTTGTAATTTTGACGTTATATAAAGCTGAGTTTGTAAAGCTCACCACCCCCATCATGTCATCTGGACGCTCATTAATAAACTTAGTAATAAGACGCCTAGCCGCAGCAGACTTAATTTCGGTGGCCACGCCGCTTGTAGGGTCCCCAGCAAATGGTTTATCCATACTTACACTACGGTCGATAACTAATACAGTCTGCGCCCCCTTACCCACTTTCTGCACTTTTCTCTCGGCTCCTTGTGGGGATGCAAGTGCAAAAATAATACTCAGTATGAGCAACGTAATCATTACCTTAATGATGTAGTTGGCAATTTCAGAAAACTTATCTTCTGGTGCTATCTCTAGCCATGAGTAAAGCTGACCCTGACGGCTTTTAAGCCAGAATGGCGTAAAAGCGAGTGGGATTAACACAAGAAACCATGGATTAAGTAGTGTCATCAAACACCCCGTTCACAATCACGTAAGCGACGACTTAATGCCATTAAGTCCGCAATCAGTTGCTCGCTGCTTTGTGTTTTCTGCGAAAACAGCACTTGATTAGACTGCTCAAAGAACGCTTCAATTTCTTGTCTCAACTTCACAAATGCGGGACGTTTAGAGAAAAATCCGTTCAGTTCATTTGCAAATAGATTACCGCCATGTAGCTGGTTAAATGCCTGATGTAGGTAGCTGAGTGCTTGTTTTTCGCCTTCAGTATTTTTAGGCAATTTCTTCATTTTTCGATGTGCTTTAGCAAAAGCACCATTCATCAATGGTAGCCAACACTGATCTGCGTTGATATAAACCAATCCTAGTAACCCTACAATCAAGAGCGAAGCAAAAACAACCAGCTTGTTTTGATGTAGCTCTATATCAATTTGGGTAGGTTTAAATTGCGTATGCATGTTTTCTTTTGCTTTAGTCATGCCTTTAGGCACTAAAGGAGAAAACCAGAATTTCCAAGCAGGAAGATTCACTGACAAGGCTTTGGGACCGCCAGTAATTGCAAATTTTTCCGCTGGCAATTGCAAAACACTCGGGACAAAAGCCGCACTAAACACCTGATAACGCAAATCAATGTTGTACCTTACCCCCTCTTTAGAGGTGGATTGCTGAATGCTGATTTGGCTTAACTCAATGTCATTATTTCTTGTCCCTTTAAGTGGCAATGTTTCTTGTGACAATTGATAAGGTGGTTTAACTTCCAGTACTATTTTTCTAGTTAAGACATCACCTACCTGAACATTGTGGCTTTGTGATGGATTACTCACACTAATGATTTTAGCTTCTGGCGTATTGGATTCTTGTGCAGTAGCTACGTTAAAAACCGCAAACATCCCCAATAGAACATAACACTTGGTTTTAAAATTTTTCATAGATTCTTCAATATTTTTTAGATGAGTATGCAAAAGTCTTACTTAACCCATAAATTGTTCGAAATACTCAGACATGATGTCAGCATTAAAAGACTCTTTGAGATAAATGGGCTGGTAATCAAAACTAGCGAAGATATTTTCTAGTTGCTCCTTGCGTTTCATGAATGCTGCCTCAAACTGCTTTCGCACAGAATCTCTAAAGAAAATACTGCGACTCATGCCTGTTTCGGGGTCAAGCATATTGCCAAAACCAAACTTAGGCAGTTTTTTATATTCCTGATCATCCCAAAGTACGACCGGCACAATTTGATGCACAGACATCGCATTCAATGCCTGCGCTAGCAGTTCTAATGGCATGTGAAAATCAGAAATCCAAAAGACTAACCCTCGATGCTGACTAAGGTATTGCGGCACTTCAAGGATACCCTCAGCATTGATATGCATCTGTTTGTAATTTTTTAACTGATCGATCAATTCAAAAGACTGATAAACGTGATGACTCAGAGGCAAAGTAAAATCTTCAAGCACTGCATGGTTGTAGCCAATAAAGCTAAATACATCACCAGCATTAAAGGCCGAATAAGCCACAGATGCGGCGACTTCCATTGCCAAATCTAGCTTACGCACAGCCCCCTTATACTGCATTGAACTGGAGCAGTCACATACGGCAAATATTGGCGTTGTATTATCTTGATTAAATAGCTTTACTTGTATTTGCTCATAAGGATCACGCAGGGTCTGCCGAAGATCCATACGCCTAGCATCTGGATGATCAATCAGTGAAACATTCCCTCTGTACTCAAACCCCAATCCGCGCTGCGTGCCTCGGTGCTCACCAGCGTGAATGCTGCTGGATTTCCATGGGATTTGATACGTGAAAGGTTTTGCGTATGCCGGAATCATGCGGCTTTAGCCTGTGCAGGTACAGCAACAGTATTTAATATCTGCGTTGTAAATTCGCGTGCTAATTGAGTTCTACGATTTTCGTACATAGAATTGAATACCAATCTATGCGCAATCAACTCATGAAACACAGCATGAATATCTTCAGGGTACAAACTATCGCGATTCATCAACCAAGCATTAACGCGTGCGGCTTTCAATAGCATGCCCATACCACGCGGGCTAGCACCTGTGTGGACTAAGCGATTGACATCAACGCTGTCCATTTTTATGCCGAACTTAGATGGCGACTGTGTGGACTCCCATAAGTCGATTGCGTAATCTTCTAACGTTGGGCTAGCTTTAATATGGCTTTGTAGCGTGTCTGAAAATTCGTTGAGCTGATCAAACTGCAATACATTCGATTCAACTTGTTTGGTCAGATTTTCAGCATGCTGAAATTTCACATTAAACATCAGAGATTTTCTTAATTCACGGTCTTCTGGAATCTCAATTGGTATTTCCATCATAAAGCGGTCACGCGCTGCTGATGGAATTTCAAAAGTCTCATTCTTTTCAACCTGATTTCTATCTGCAAACACCACCATGTGCGGCAAGCGGTATTCTTTTTTGAAGGCATTGATATGTCGCTCAGCCATCACACGTAGCATCAATGCATGCACTTGTGGCCGTGCTCGATTGATTTCATTAAAAAAGAAAACTGATAGATTTTCACCGGCACGCAATAGCGGACCTTCATCAATTTTCGGTCTGCCATCTTCGCCCAAATAGGTGTGATAAATTAAGTCGTTTGGCATTAAGTCTACGGTACCTTCAATACGCTCATAAGCACCGCCAATACAGCGCGCAATCGATTGTAACAATGTAGTTTTTCCAACACCGACACCGCCTTCAAGTAAGACATGTCCACGCGCAAAAATGGCGATATTCATTAACCTAATCGCTTTATCTTGGCCGACAATTACTTTTTTAACTTCATTTTCCAGCTTCAAAGCGTGGTTACGCCAATCTGACAATTGATGATCTAGTGGTGGTGACATGAGTATTCCTTTGCTAACCATTGTTGTTAAAGGTTCAATCGATAGAACCAAGTGACCAATCACAGGATTTTGTATAACGCTGTAATAAGTAGTGAACAAAATGTAACAGAATGTAAACATCAATAAACCATCCAGTTTAAACAACCTAACTGGTCCAGCAATATTTAGGCTTATAATATGGTTATAATCAGCCAGTTTTATAAAGGCCATTGGTTGAATACAACCACGAGGGTACCTTTAAAAACAGTTAATATACAACTTAACCTTGCGAAGGATAATCAATGCTGCGTTCATGGAGCCTAAATTTAACGATTACAAGCACATCTGGTGTTGCCGTCTATTTGCAAATTGCACAGCAAATTATTGATGAAATTCAAAGGGGCCGCCTTGCACCTTCAACTGCAATGCCAGGCACCAGAGATTTATCTAAAAAACTAAAAGTGAATCGAAAAACCGTTGTACTGGCATATGATGAACTGATTGCTCAAGGCTGGCTGACAACTCAAACTAGACGGGGTACTTTTGTTTCTGCGGACTTACCCAACTTCACTAATTTGGAAGGCACCCATCAAATAAGAGCACAGTCAAACGCTGGCATAGAAAGTACGACAGATTCCCCTATTTCCTATCAACTACCATCTGCCAATACTATTGAATTTAATGATGGTATCCCCGATACCCGATTAATTCCCTGCGATACACTTTCACGTGCTTTTAGGCATACTTTATTAGGCTCACAAAAAGCAACCAAGCTTGGATACGGCGACCCTAGAGGCACCATAGAATTGCGGCATGCAATCGCCACGATGTTGAATATGGAACGAGGGCTGAATGTTGATGAAAACAAGATTTGCATCACACGCGGGAGCCAAATGGGCATTTTTCTGGCGGCGCGCGTCTTAACCAAGCATGATGATTATGTGGTTGTGGAGGATTTAAGCTACCCCCCAGCCAGAGAGGCATTTCGTTCGTGTGGCGCACGCATCCTCACGGTCGGTCATGATAAGCACGGGATAGATGTGCTAGGACTTGAAAAACTGTGCAAACAATATCCAATTAAGGCCATTTACGTCACACCGCATCATCAATTTCCTACTACCGTGATCATGACGGCTGAGCGTAGGCTAAAACTACTCATGCTCGCCAAACAATATGACTTCACGATTGTAGAAGACGACTATGACCATGAGTTCCACTTTTCTCATCGCCCAGTATTCCCACTGGCAAGCACTAATCATGGGGATAAAGTGGTCTATGTCGGGTCACTTTCAAAAGTGTTGGCACCCGGACTGCGAGTTGGGTATCTCGTTGCATCAAAAGCATTTATTGATAGATGTGCGCATGAAGTCATGCTGATTGATCGGCAGGGTAACTCAATTACCGAGTTAGCCGTTGCAGAACTCATGGTTTCTGGTGAGATTAAGCGACATATTCGTAGAACATTTAAGATTTACAACGATAGACGTAATGCTTTAATGCATTTAGTCAGCACGCACTTAAATGATTTTGTGAGTTTTGATGAACCAAGTGGCGGGCTGGCATTTTGGCTAAGGCTAAATCAGGGCTTAAATATCAATGCCTTAGAAAAAAGTGCATTAAGTAAGCATGTCCGTATTCTACCGGGAACACTTTTCTCAGCCACTGCTGAAGTGACGCATGCGATTAGGCTTGGGTTTGGTAGCCTCGAGATAGACGAATTAACTGTAGGCATTAACAAATTACAGGATGCTTTTCGTGAAATTATCTAAGCCGATGTCGACCTAAAAGTCGACAATCCGCTTAGATAGTCTTCATGCCAACTGTTCAAACCCCGTTTTACTGATATTAACCAGCAAATAACCTATCAATACAGTTTACGTAAAACAAAGGGGCTGCTTTAACAGCAAACAACTTTAATTCAATAACCCCTTGAGCTTTCCCCACCAAGAATCATGCTCTTTTGCAGGCGCTTTAGGGGGCTTTACTTTTTTGGCATGGGCTTTTGCAATCCGGCAAGTGCTGCTTTCACGTAAGCATTCACGGCATTTAATGCTGACTCATCGTCTAGCCCTTTTGGTGGCTCATTCGTTGTGTCAGCACGATAATAGCGTGCAACCCAGACCACTTTAGTGTTGGCGCCATCTGCAGTAACTTTTAAACGGCCAGTCAATGAACTCACAGGCAGGGCTTTAATATCAATTTCCCCCAAGCGATATGAAATACTCATTTCACTCGGTAACATTTCATCAATTTCTTCATTGATTTTACTACCGTTTTTTAGCACTAATGTTCGTTTAAGTGCCGTAGTTGAATCACAGCCTACAACATCAGGATGCCAATCTTTAATGGCACATGGCTCACTTAATCGCTTCCAAACGACCTCTGGTGAGGCACTAATGAGCACAGATTGATCTGTTTTTTGTGGCGTTGGTCCATGTGCAAGTGCCGGTGCTGTGATTGCCATTAAAATCAGTGCATAAATTTTCTTCATTTTCTCTTTCTCTTAATCACTCGTTGAAATAATTGGTTTAAAAAGGTAGTGGGTATAAAAAATAGGATAATCAGGCACATTGCGGGCACTGCAAACCACGGGCGCAAGTCCGTATCAGCCATGCGCCATACCGATGTTTTTCTACTCGAAAATGAATCGTACAGTTGATTCGTTGCTTGAAGATCTAGGTAACTAAGCGTTGTCTCACTTGCTAATTTTTTTAAACTGGCCTGATCTTGTCCAGAAAGGTTGGCATTACTCACTTCTGTCGGTGTGCTGCCATGAGGGGCATTTCTCCCATGCATCCCATTTGCCTGCTGTTGTTCCATTTCTAATGCGGATTGCACCCTTGCCATCCCAAAAGTCGCATAGCGTTGGACGTCATCTAACTCCCAATAACCGGTAATGTTATCTTTGTCATCCAACTTAGGAATTAAACTTGGCTTTAAGCCACCTACGCCAACAACCAACCCTTTGACTTTTCCGGCTTTACCTTCAAATTTCGGCATATAGTCAGGGTTTCCTGGTGGGGCCTGATGTCCATCAGTGATGAATGCAATATTCATTTGCTCATCCATTTTTTCAGTTTTTGCAATCGCATCAAATAAACCATGGCTAATAAAAGAATCTGCCGCCCACGCCATACGCCAATCGATACGTGAGACAGTTTCATCGATTGCGCTAAAGTGTGTGCAGACCTCTAATGGATGTGTAATCGTGGTGGTGTTTCGCTCTGTAAACAACCCTAGTGCAACCCGCGAACCACATGGCAATGTGCGCAAGGCTTCACGAACACTGGCTTTCGCAAATACTAAGCGGCTTGCTGAATGTTCATTGATACTCATATCACGCACATTCATGCTTTGTGTAATATCAATCACAATCAACCAGTCGTAAACGCGTTTAGGTAATTTCATATGTGGCTGAAATAAACAAATTACCAACAAAATGATTGCCAGTAATAATGCTTTACCACGCGTATCTAGCTTATGCCACCAACTTATCATGGCATACCACGTGGAAATCCAGGAATGGATGGCCAACCATCAGGCGGAACGCCCATGTCTTTATCTTCGTCATCTTCTTTATTGGATTTTCTACCCTGACTCTCTATGATGGGGGCTAGCCTAAGCACTAACTCATAGTTGTACTTAGCATCCATCCACCCTGGGTTAAGTCGCAATGCATCACGGTAACTTTCTTTAGCAAATGATAATAATGGCATAGCTTTATCCCACGCTTCAAACCCATGCTCATCTAGTAGCTTCAGCGCTTGCTTTAAATAAATGTTGGCGCTGTTGTAATGTGCAGATTGCGCAATGCTCGCGTCTTTTGAATTTGTAATACTGGCATATAAAGCCAATGCTTTTTGGTCATTTGCTTTTTGTTTCCATAGGTAGGCATCTGCAAAAACAGCCTGAGGCTGATTGCTGTTATGCAGTCGATTACTGTTGAGATTTTCGTTATAGCGATTGGCTGAATACAAGCCTCTGGCGCTGATGACCATTACTGCCGTTGATACAATAAAAACAACAACCATGCATGGCATGATGTTTAAGTGGCGCGCCATTGCTTAACCTCCGTTAAATGTAATGCAAACAAGCCACAGCCGCACAAGAGTGCCAGCAGATAAAACATACTGGATAAGTTATGCCTAGGGGCTGTCTCAAAATAGCGTACAGGTTGGTTTTTTAAACGCGCAATATCCGCGATGGCTGTCTCTATAGCGCGAGGGCTTTCTGCCTCATAGGCTTTATAAGGCACACCTAATGTGCCAAAAAATTGATGTAAGTGATATTCGGGATAAGCATCCTCTCGCCCTTCCTCTGGCGGTGCAGATAGACTAGCACCGTTCGCTGACCTCAAAAAAATCCAGTAAAGTGAGGCACGCTGCCTAATAAACATCGCCCGTAACATATCTTGCGTTTTTCTATCTAAATGTGCACCGCCATCAGAGACCAATAAAACAACGCGGGAACCAGTGACGGGTTTTCCTTCAAAATAATCCAGTGCTAACCCCAGCCCTCGTGCAATCGCAGTAAACCCCATTCCACCAGCATCAGTGGCCTTTAATGCAGATTTCACAGCCTCTCTATCCCCACCCAATGGCGCGACTAAAATTGGAGATGTGCTAAATGTGACCATGCCGATTAAATCTTCACGGCCTTTATCGACAAACTGTTGTAACACTCTCCTTGCGGCTGCCATTTTAGAGGCGCTACCTTCTGCTGGCTTATCTGCAAAATCATCATTCATGCTCGCGCTTCTATCAAGCACCATCATGACATGCGCCCCGCGCCCTACCCTTTCAACCACGGGTTCACCCCAGTAAATGCCAGCAAGTGCTAGTACCAACAACATAATGAATAACGAGCCTAGCAAACGCCAAATGCGCTCTACCCAAATGGAAAGCGTATCTTTAGGCAAGCGCTGCATCGATGGATGTGGGAATGCCTCATACCCGCGCACCATCCAAGGAAACACTCCCAAAAACAGTAGCAACAATAGCCATGGGTACTCAATACCAGAATAATCAAAAAAATCGCTCATTTAAACAATAGCCGTATATCTTAAGATTTAGATAGACTCTAATCGCATCAGTTGATGACTCAATTTTTTGAGTTGCATCAAACTTAACCTCGGCTGTTCTCCAGCAAAGAATGTAAGCTCAGAAACCAAATAGAAATGCTCAATTTCCTGCTGCTTAGGGACTAACCATGGACATTTTCGATACAGTAATGACAGGCGCTCTATCGTGAGTGAAATTTCTGCACCTGCATCAAAAGCACCACGTAAAACCCTCATTGCTTTAGAGGCACTTACAACTTGAGCACTATTCGCCTTGCTCAATTTTTTAATTTCACGGTAAGCTTGCCTAAATGGTTGTCGCTTACGGATACGTAAATGCAACCAATCAAAATGCCAACCAAAATATACAAGTGACAATAAAAACGTGAAGAAAGCTAACTCCAGTGTTGTTAAGTAGATTGAAAGATTGTGCTGTTTCGGTTTGATGTCTGCACGCAGTGACATCGTTTCTTTATTCATCTGCGAAGGTAATACCGATGTCACCAATACTTGGGCTGGTTTAATATCAAGCGCTATTGAATGTGACTTTCGTTTAAACTGTAAATGCAATGGCCTTAAACCGTAGTACCTAGCCTCTTGCATCACTCTAAATATCTGCCATTCCATCCTGATAGTGTGACGCGTACTTTCAGCAACGTCATTTTGCTTCCAATCGGCATGCCGTAACTCTATATTGGCTGCCCCTTTGCCAACAGCTGGTATTGAAGCTTGATCTAAGCGATAACCTTTCGGTGTGATGACTTCAATAGTCTGATGCGCAATATCACCCACACGATAGCCAAGCGTCTCAACACTGGAGCTCACTAAAATCGCACGATCTTCTAGCGCTACATTCGTGACCTTATTCTGCGTATCTGACGCATAAGCAAATGAGGTGACGCATATGAAAAGTAAGCTATAAATAGGCTTAAAGGCGTTCAACATGGCTTAACTAGCCTCCAACATATGACGTGTCAACGCTTCTACATCAAAATGATCTTCAACAAAAAAAGGCAACCGTGTTCCGGCTAGTGAACAGCTAGCAACAATTTCTGCACGTCGAATTGCATAAGATGCCTTAATACGCTTCACCAAGCTAGGCCTAAGAAATAAAGACTGATCACCACCAGTTTCAAGGTCACGCACACGTGCCCATCCCCACTCAGGAATATCACGATACTCTGCGCTATCCCATAGGACGACTGGCACAACATCATGTGTTGATAGTGAGTCTAGTGTCTCTTTTAATAAACGTTCATCTAAGTGGTAGTCTGAAATTAAAAAGACCAACGATCGCTTGCTTCTTAATTGTGTGACTGCGCTAGGCAGTGCACTGGCGCTCATCTGCGCTAAATTAGGAATGTTCATTAATTTCTCATACACATCATCTGCCATCCCACGTCGATACGAAGGCGCTTCAAATAAATCATTTCTCAGGGCATCATCGCAAGCGACTAGACCAAAAGCATCGCCGTTGCGTTGGGTAGACCAAGCAATTGATGCGGTGATATCAGCCATCAGCTGAGCCTTATTAGAATTGCCAGAGAAGCGCATGGATGCAGATAAATCTAGAATCGCGTACACAGCTATCGCACCACGTTCATGATAAGCACGTACCATCAACTGCTTTGGAAATGCGCGTAAACTGGCACGTAAATCAATACGCCTTGGATTAGGGTTCTCCAAAAAGGGAACATACCCACGAAAATCAGCACTTCCACCAGATGTTCGTGTGGCATGGCTACCTGGCTGTACGCTTCTGGCGCGCCAAGCTAGCCGATAGTAAAATTCTCTAGACAAAAGACGATTCAATTGAATAATGAAACCGATTGATTAATCAACAATATTTAGGGTGTAGCACTTGCAGTACATCATTTACGGCGCAGATACTTGATCTAAGACGCAATTAAGTAATCGTGGCGCAATATTTTCTCGGCGTAACTCATAAGCAGGCGTAAAAAATATGCGATGTGCGACCGTTTCATAAAACACCGCTCTAATATCATCAGGCGTCAAATAATCGCGGCCTTCCAGCCATGCTCGGCACCTCGCAGCACGCATCAGCATCGCCATGCCCCTTGGGCTAGCACCGCCAGCCACCAATCTAGAGACATCAACATCCTCTAGTACAATACCGACCTCACTTGGTGCGCGTAATGCTCGCCATAAGTTAACGGCGTAATCCTGTAAAGCTAACTCAGCACGAACGCTAGACTGAATGGCATCACAGACTTCATTCAGTGATGCATAAGGCACCAATCCAGCAGGTAAAGCATTGATCAAGGCATCGACATGATGAAAACGTGCATTAAACATTAACTGACGCTGCAAGTCCCTGTCGGATGGCGCTTCAACTGATATCTCCATAAAAAAGCGATCTCTTGCAGCAGCTGGCAGCTCGAACGTTTCTTCTCTCTCTAAACGATTTCTATCAGCAAATACAGTGAGATGAGGAAATGAGTATTCACGATTAAATGCCTGCGTGCTACGCTCAGCCATCAAGCGCAATAGCAAGCTATGTGCTTGTGGCCTAGCTCTGTTAATTTCATTAAAAAAGAAGACTGCCAAGTTCTCTTCATGCTGCAATAAAGGGCCTGGTGCAACTGCAGGTTGGCCTTTTTCGTCAAGGTAGGCATGATATAAAAAATCGCTAGGCATTAAATCAATCGCCCCTTCAATCCGTTGGTACTGCCCCCCAAGTAAATGCGCAGCAGCGCGTAATAATGTAGTTTTTCCTACGCCGACATCCCCTTCTAGCAGGACATGTCCACGAGAAAAGATACTAATCGTCAATGCACGAACCTGATGATCTAAGCCAAGTACTGTACTATTCAGTGACTGTTCAAACTGAATCGCACGTTCACGCCACTCTGGTAAATTAATATGACTGTTAAGCATCATTTGGATTAAATATCGCCTTAAAATTGAACATACCAACAAACAAATACAAAGTTAATTTCAGTAACAGCTAACGCAATAATGCTCACTTAGTTGCTATTGAAATTAGCCTCAAAAAAAGCCGATGCCAAATGGCATCGACTTCAATCGGTATCAATTACTCTACATCGTATTCAAACTTACCCGTGGCTTTTGCATTCGCAATTCTTTTGGCATTGCGTGCATCCATCGCCTGAATAGAAGCTTGTTGCTTACCAACTTCTTTAGGGTCATGTTTTGGATCGTATTTAGAGCCAGCAATTTTTTCAGGATAACCTGGCTTTGCCTCCCAGCAGTTACCAGGTTCTTTACAGTTATGGCCGTCATATGCAAAAGCTGCGCCTGATGCAACCATTGCACTTGCGATTGCTACTAAAGTCAAAATTCGTTTCATTCAAATCTCCTTGTCATATGGTCGCTGGTGAAATTGCACTATTAACAAAACGCCACCAGTGAGCGCCTTGCTATGTTCATTTATCTGGTTAAGTCTACATTTGTACTTATCTATTTCTTAATCATTGGTTCTTAATCATTGGCTATTTCTTCCATTTAGCTTTCTTTGGGTCACCAACATACACACTACGAATCCAACTCATGATTTGCAGAATCTCATCTTGAGAGATCAAGCCCTTTTGTGGCCCCATCATGCCTTGCCCACCGCCATAAATCGTCTCAAAAAAACCTTTGTCATAAGCATTGCCCGGATATGTCCAGTAATCGTCAGCAAGTGCAGGGCCAAGCTTTCCTTCAGCTAAATGCCCATGACACCCTGAACATGCTGTTGAAAACAATGTGTATCCATTTTTAATCACTTGCTCATTCAAGTTGTAAGGGTTCTTACCTGTTCTTTTAAACTCCTGAACCGCTGGTGAATCTGGCCCTTTGCCATCGTTAAAATCTAATGGTTCGCCAGAAATAGTGCCTCTAAAATCTAAAACAGGGCCAAACGATTCTGGATTAGGATTTGCTAGCACTTCTTTTGCAGCAGTGGGTTTGGGCTCACTGGATGCAGCAGATTGCGGAGCGGCATTACATGCCGATAAAAAAGTTGCCATCACCGCTGCTGTGCAGAATGCTGAAACTTGGCTACGTTTAAAAGATAAAACTAACATCTTGACCTCTACATATTTTCTAAATGGTATTAATGAACTGTACAAATTATTTAAATGGGTAAAAGCGGTATCCCTTCGCGCTTGAGCACTGACTCAATGTCACCACGCTTCTCATCAATTGCTTTATTCAGTGCTTGTTGTAATTTAACATCGTCCTTACGCACGCCCATCACAATCTCATAGTGCATTTGTACAGACTCACCATTCGATTTTTTTGCATCATCTTTCACTAACTGCACTTTCAATGGCTCTTTAGATTGCTTGACATAACGTGCAGCTTCAGGCGCCCATAACATCGCTGCATGGATATACTTGCTAGCAACATCATTCACCACCTCTTGCGGATCAACTCGTACATACTTATTACGTGTTGACTGATATTTCTGTTTCTCCGCAAAGTAATCAAACATGTCATCAAATCGATTAATTTGAAGCAGCATCACTTTGCCCGGGCTATCTGGCATGACGCCAATACGGAAATTTCTCTCTTTCAGTAAATCATCATTCCATGAACTAATATCAATTTCTCTATCCTTTCTGGTGATAAACACATAACCAGTCTTGTAATAAGGCTTGGTTTTGAGCACACGCGGATCTGTACTATCGATACCAAGCACCACATCACATTTTTTCTTATCTAAGAAAAAACCAACGGCATAGCGCGGATCATCCCAGTACACATAATTCAATTTCTTATTCAATGATTTAGCGACTATTTCTGCGATATCATTCTCAAATCCCTCTTTCTTATCATTAGAAAAAGGCATTTCATTCTTACCTGCACAAACGTTCAAATCATCGGCATACACTTGCACTGCCCACAAACTCAATACGCCAAGCACCAAAGACTTAAAGCCAGAACGCGAAAACTTTTTATTTTTCATGCTAAAAATTACTCCTCATGCTAAGAAATTCAGGACACATCTAAATAAACATCATGCAATGTCGTGTTTCAGTGACACATAAAACTTATTTGGATGAAACCTGGGTGAATGCAGGATAGGTGATCAACCCACCCATCCTGCACTACCTCACGAACTCAACAAACGTGTAGGTTTAAAGACTAAACACCATTAAACCGCCACCCATATTGGTATGATTTTGTAACTCTTTGAACGCGCCTACAGCACCAAGACCTGCACTTGGATCGGTCAAGTCAAACACTAGACCAACACCAGGCCAGCCACCTACGCCATACATACTTGCAACGTATTGTTTGCCTTTAAATGCATAAGTCATAGGAGATCCGATACCACCTGAAGGCATTTTGAATTTCCACAACTCTTTACCGTTGTTTTTATCCAATGCTTTGATATGGCCGTCTAAAGTGTTGTACCAAACTAAGCCGCCTTTGGTGTACAAAGTACCGCCCCAAGCTGCAAATTTTTCCCATTTAGACCACTTCACTTTACCTGTCACAGTATCAAAGGCACGGACAGTACCCATTTCTGTTTTAGTCGGGCCACTTGGTCCAGGGTACATTGCTAGCGTTGCACCAACAAAGAACTGGCCTGCGCGGTATGGCAGCATGAACGGCTCCCAATCCATACAAATGTGATTC
>CAZZDN010000036.1:2242-16305 GCA_964652655.1 uncultured Methylotenera sp. | reverse complement strand
TAAACCTAATACAATCATGCGATTACTTTCAAATTATGTTCTTACGCAAATACCGCTTTTATAACTAATACAATTATTGCTATTTTACTGGCTTAAGCTATTTTTGCACGAATTAAAATATCATCCTCTGCACACAAGGCGTTTTTCACGTATTTTTCAGCAAAAGCTTGTTTCAATAACGTCAATGTTTCAGCATCATCCGCCCAGTTTTTCATCAGCCTTTTCAAATCTTTGATGTGCTGCAACCTGAACCACGCTGTAGCCAACCAGTGAATGGGATAGGCATTCATGCTATCTAAATCAATCAGCACCGGCTCAGCATCCAGTATTTTAATATTGGTGGCCTTGCAGTCCCCATGCGTAAACCGGAGTAAATACATTTTATAAAACAATGTCGCCAGATTCTGCGCCACTGTTTTTTTCTGTTGCAAGCTCACGGTCTGTGCAAAATACTGCTGAACATCTGGCGCTTCAACATAGTCACTCACGAAATATGCACGACGCCGCAGAAAGCCCCAGCGCTCCTCTACCAGGGCAATCGGTGCTGGCGTCAAAATGCCGGAAATCATCAGGCGATAGGCATTAGCCCACGACTTAGCTGCCCTAGTGCTACGTAAAGCGCGGTTCAAGCCATGCCAAAAATTCTTGATGTTGTAACGCTTAATCACCACATCGCTACCTGCTACGCTAGCTTTTGCTACCGTGCAGGTATTGCCATTCTTGAAATTGGCAGCTTTATCCAGCAAAGCGCCATCCAAGAGTTGTACTGCAAAATCTTCTACCTTAAACGTAGTGGCAACAGCAATAAAAGACTTGGGACTAGTGGCTACTTTAACGTCGGTACAATTTCTAAACACTTTCTTGTTCGCATAACCGCTCGCAACCTTGCGGCGTATTTTCTGCGTCAGCCGCCAGATTTTAGCATCAGCCTGATGTGAGCCCTGCTTCCCTAAACGCTTGCAGTACAGCCTATACAACTCCGGGATATGATGATCATCCAGCACATCAAACTTAGAAAAAAGTGTAGCGAGATTTTTCTGCTGCGCTCGTGATGCAAACAAACGTGGCATGCGGCGAATACCATCTCCATCCAGAGTAAATACCTTGGTACCCTGAACATCCTCCCCCTCAGCCGCTTGTAGCAAAAAATTCTTTAAGTACAAATCTGTTTGCAGCAAGCCCGCCAGATGGTGCGTTGCCACTTTCAGCACTAGCTTTTTCGCCAATTCCAGACGTGCGATTGGATCCAAGGCTAATTCACGCCAATACACTTCTGCATTTTTTGCTGGCTTAATCGCTTGCAATATCAACACATGCTGCTTATCTTGCGATAACCCTGCGAACAGCAAAGGCGGCGTCGCAATATTGGCCTGCAGTAACGACGCTATGCCCTGCTTATCTCGCGCCCAATACTTGGCCGCGCCTTGTCCAAAAAAGAGCTTTGCATATACACACTGCCCGCACCACATGCCTTGGCATACCAAACGCTTAGCTGGCACGACGCGGACCACATCAAGAATCTCCAACACCGAGCCATCGGCCAGTGTAATTGCATGATGGTCAAGACCAAATTGCTTCAACTTTAATGCAGCTGTGGTTGTATTCATTAAGAATTAATAAGCCAGGATTAATCATTTAAACAAGCTAAGCAGTCGTGACTTAATGTCGGCTAACTTCTGCCTCACGGACTGCTGCTCATGGGATTTAAACAGCTTCTTCGCACGTTTTTCTCGTTTTTTTGCGAGCTTGCGCACGTCAGCCTTCACCTGGTCACTATCATGTGGCCTTGCCACGTATAGCGTATGTCTCGATTCGCCAGAGTCATTGCTGATCGGCATTGCCGTATAGTAATAAAGCGCGATTGACCGACGAGTAACGCCGTCCGGCAGCATTAACGGGTCAGGGTGACCATGAAAACTATCCTCATCGGTGTTGAATATCACGCAGCGGTTAAAAACAGGGGCAACACTTTTTACCACAGCAGTCATTTCCCTATCCCATAGCTCTAGCTTACCGCCGTATGCATCCTGCCAATCTTTATTAAGGTAAATCAACATATTAACCCGCCTCAAGGTTTGCAGAGACTCGTTTACTCTGAAGTCAGCATGAATACCCAGGAGACCACCGTTACTTGTTTCATGTAAGCCGCCACCTGAAAAGTACGGATCAGGCAGGAGGCCGCGAATATTGGTCACACCTTCTAAAAACTGCAGCATCGCTGCCGAGTTAAAAAAGGCAAACGCATCACGCATGTAAGCATCACAGTCATAAGGCAGGATCTGACGCTTATGCGTACCGCCATACCCTTTCTGATAGGTCTTATCGTGTGCTTTAGCGTCTTCTGGAAAATGTGCCAACAACTGCTCTGCCATTTCGGTAGGCAAAAAGTTATCAATCACAATGTGCGGGTATGGTTCGGCAAATGCGTATTCACCCATCAAATCTTCGCCTATCGCACGCGATACCGCCTGATCCAGCACAAAACCATCGGTAGACTCAATTGGTAACAGTGATTTAACGTCGCTCATGATTAACTCTCAAACTTTTTCAAAATTGATTTTTTTCTTTTTACGCGGCGATTCATATCGTTGTAAAGCGCACGCAAGCCCACGGTACCAGCTTCAATATGATCCAGAAACTTGAACAGCTTCATCGGTGACACGATCTTAAGCTTATAACCATCCTGCTTTAATTTGTCTTGTAATGCATAGCCGGGAATACGGTTTTCCATCAAGAACACATAGCCATGTTGCTTCATCAACTTAACATTCCATAAAGCAAAAAAGCTTTTTAAATACGCTTCAACATAGGGCTTAGGTTGCCTTGCGTTCAAACCCAACAACAGTTTAAATCTTCTGGAATAGTGCTTACAGAACCTTGAACTAATACGCCATGCGGTACGCAAATACCCACGATTCAGCTGTTCCAGGCAACCCACCGCCGCCAACTTTTCATCGGCAAGGCAGAATTTCAACGCCCAACCAAAAACGCTAGCATCGTAGATAAAGGTATCTGTGTGCATCAGGAATAAATAATCTGTTTTGATTTGTTGCAATATCAGATCCAAGCCTCTACCGTGCGCCACAAAGCCTTCTTCATGCTCGGTAGGTGTTCTTTCAATCAAATGAATCCAATCCAGCGTACGTAAGTATTCAACACTCTCATCTTGCGAATGATTATCCACCACCCAAACATCAACACTGCTAGGGTCAAGATCTGCATTATCTAGATGTTTTTTTAATAACTCTAGGCAAATCTTAGTAAGTTCTAACGTCTTGTAGTTAACTAATGCAATGCTAAATTTAGGCAAAGCTTGAGTAGGCGTAGTGTTCAATTTAATTCCACGGGTAGAATGCGTTTAATCTTATCTTCTCGAGCGATTAATAATCAATCGGCACAATATTTTGCTCAAAAAATTCAGTTTCTGAACATGCAGATAGTGCTTAAAGAAAGCCAGCCTTTGCGTAACCCGCCAGCCTTCAGCATGGCGATTCAATGCCGCCAAGTCAAAGAAAGCACGAAACATGAACCAGCGACTAGCTCTGGTTTTTTCCAAGTCAATCAAGGCAATTTGCGGTGCGCCTTCAGCATGTTTAACAAAAATATGTTTAGGATACAACGCTCTATGCACTAAGCCAAAGTCATGAAAACGACGAATTTCTTCTGCAACTTTTTGTATTAACACCATCTGCTGCTTGCGGCTCAAATTAGCACGTAAGTCGTCAGATAAAACATCCAGCGACTGATACTCGTTCAAAGCTTCCGTCATCAACACAGCACGTTGATGCTCGCCGCTACCCTGCTCTGCATAAAAAACGACTTTAGGTGCATGAAACTGACGGGCCTCTAAAAACTGCAACCAAGCAAACTCACGCCTGAAGGTTGGCTCGCCACTTAGCGGATGCAGTAAGGTTCTACGGCCATGATTTTTCTGCTTTTTTACAAATAAAAATAGCGGGCTTGCACCATTACGCTCCAGCGCGATGCGTCCAACGCCACTCCAGCCACCACGACGATGATTTGGCTCTTCAAACCATTTAATTTCATAATCCCAAACCGCATCAAAACGATTGAGCTGGTGCTGGCTTAAAATGGAAGTATGCCGAGATGAAATAAATGGCGCAGTGAATGATGTTGTCATGAATGAAAATTTAGCTAATAATTCTTTATGCGTAAACTAGTATTTTACGTATATCAATGATTATATCAGTTAATCCAGATTCACTGCGCTAGCCTTTACTCCCTGCTGTGCTATGATTTCAACAATGTTTAAATTGCTACTCAAGCCCCTTTCTTCACTCTCGCTTCCAACTATCCATAAACTTGGCACAGCTCTGGGCAAACTCCTATATTTATTGATGCCCCAAGCCAAAACCGTTATTACTGAAAACCTCAAGCAAAGCGGCTTAATACCTCAAGACAGCGAGATAAAGGCGCTAATTAAACTAAACATGGCAGAAGCTGGAAAGTCACTGCTAGAGAGCCTGGCGCTATGGCAAAAAGATGATGAAGAAGTGTTGTCGTGGGTGAAACCCTGTGCCGATTGGCATGTGGTGGAAGAGGCGATCGCCAAGAAAAAAGGGATAATTTGCTTAACACCACACATGGGTTGCTTTGAAATCACCTCAATTTTTTACGGCTCACGCCTCCCCATTACCGTGTTGTATCGCCGTCCTAAATTAAAATGGCTGCACGCATTAACCATCGCTGGCCGCACTCGCCAGCAGGTGAGATTGGCGCCAGCTAACCTTCAAGGCGTACGCACCCTGATACAAGCATTAAAGCGTGGGGAAGCGGTAGGCATTTTACCCGACCAAATACCAGGAAAAGGTGAAGGCGAATGGGCGCCCTTTTTCGGCAAGCCAGCATACACCATGACCTTGGTGAGTAAATTGGCAGAAAAAACTGGCGCAACCGTGATTATGGTATATGGTGAACGCCTAAATGACAGCGCAGGCTTTAATGTACATATGACCAAACTGGAAGACGGTGCCGTTGCCACCCCCGCGTTGTTAAACCAGGCGATAGAGCGTCAGGTAAGTAAAAATATCGTGCAGTATTTATGGCAGTACCCGCGCTACAAGGCAAGAAACCGTGTACTCAAACGCGAGCAAAGAAAAGCAGAAAGCGACCTTTAAACACACACGCGTTATCAGACTAGTTGCTAGCTTGACGCCGGGCTTGGTTGCTAAACGCCCGGCATCGTCAGAGTTTAAGTCTAATAACCTAGCCACATAATATTAACTTTCTAATCTACCGCAGCGTGCTCTTGTTGTAATCGCTTCTGAAACTTAGCACTGTGAAACTTGGCATAGAGTTTATCTGCCCTTGCGGTCACACTTTGCCAAAAACCAGTATCAACTTTAGCAAACTCAGCCGCATAATAGCGCTTGAAGCGTAAATAGTCGCGCGCGGTTAGCCCAACATCCATGCTGGAAAAATACAAGCCGGCAATATCCTTCATTACCGCTTTCATTGCAGGTTTCGTATGAATTTGCATACGGTGCAAATCAATCAAATATAGCTTGATCTGATTTTGCTGCAAAGCCTGTGCATCCAGGCACAAGTGACAAAGGTAATAGTCCCGATGATTGAGCCCACTTTGATGTAGCTTTCGCGACAGCTCCGCGACTGCAATAATGAGTCGTCTTTTAAAGTGCGGATCCGGCGGATTACTTGCCCAGGCCGCGCATAAATCTTCTAAAGAAATAATATCACCTAAATCTTTGGTGATGATAAAAGACTGCTGCGTCGCCGGATTACAGCCACGCACGCCGTAGCCGACCAAGGGAGTGGTATCGATATTGATTTCATTTAACTTTTTAATGGCACTCACCTCGGTAAGTGCACCCAGAATTGGCATTTTAAAGCTTAAAAAACTCTTAAAAATCTCTCGCCAACCCACGCCAAAGTGCTGCTTAACAAAATAGCTTTCATCCCCAAACTGCACCTGTACCGTGCGCCTACCAGTAACGTTGCGGTACACTTGCCCCTGTAACAGCATCACTTTTGCAAATGCATCTGGATCTGCAGCTGCAATTAAATGCCTACGGATAAAAGCTGGTAAATCTAGTTTAGCCACGATAGCCACCTTTAGTTTGCGCCAGCGCGATAATGTAATCCGCCTCAGCACTCTCTGACGATGTATTCTTGATATTGCTCGTATAACGCATACCGTTATCGCGCCATGAAAGCCGCAGCGATGACTGCAACATTTGCATCAGTGCACGGTTCATTTCAGTTTGAGTATAGGGTGCAGGTAGCACCACACCAGCACTAGCCTTTGCGATGTGCGGTGCATAACCGCACACATCGGTTACTAGCACCGGCAAACCCGCAGTCATTGCCTCAATCAATACGAGCCCTGCGAGCTCTGAGCGTGCCGGATGGGCGAACAAATCTGCACCTAGCATCAAATCGGCAACATCAGCACGACCACCTACAGGCAAGCAACGATGGGCAATCCTGCGCTTTTCACAATAAGCAACGATATTACTATTTGACTCATACTCCCCTATCGCAATCAGCCAAGTTTTATCTTGTAGGTCTTTGGGTAGGGCAGCCATCGCATCAATGACCCGGTCTACTCCTTTGCGTAAAAACGCAGAGCCTACCGTCAGCACGATATTAGCATCTGCCGGCAAGCCAAATTGGTGTCGCGCATAACTGCGGCACTGAGCGCGATCTTTATTAGCAAACTTGTCGGCTGGAATACTAGGTGGTAGCAGATGAAATCTTGCATCTGGCGTGGCATACCACTGTTGAAAGCTAAGCTTTTCGCGTTCGGTAAGTAACAGGATTTGACAAGTGCTATGCACCCCCATCACAGCATCTTCTGCTGCGGCAAAAAAGCGATAGCGCCCAGTCATGCGATAAAACCACGAGCGCTCTTCATGCGCACGCTGAACGAAACAGGGGTCTGCTGCGTAATACACATCCAAACCAGCCATACGATTAAAGCCAACCACCAAATCTACAGGCCGCTGCTGTAACTTTTGCTGCATGGCTTGAATCAGCGACTGATGTCGCTGATGGTTTAGCCAACCACGGCTAGGCAAAATCTCCACGCGGATACGCGCATCAGGCATATCACCACGCCACTCACCTGTATAAATAGTCACTTCATGCCCAGCAACCACACAGTCATGGGCAATACGCAGCATATCGCGCTGCACGCCGCCATAAGGAAACACTTTAAAAATAAGAAATGCAAACTTCAATGGTCTAGGAAACTTTATACAGAGGATGAAAAAATCTAATTGTATGCGAAAATGCCACATATGCTGAAACTGCTTATCGTTAAAACTTCGTCATTAGGCGATGTCATTCACAATCTACCTATCATCCATGATATCCGCACTCAACATCCAAACGTTGAGATTGACTGGGTAGTGGAAGAAAGCTTTGCTGATATCCCCAAGCTACACCCAGGGGTGAGCCGTGTCATTCCAGTCGCAATACGTAGATGGCGCAAAGCAATTTTTAAGCAAAATACCTGGGCTGAAATTAAAGCGGCCAAGTACAGCATCAGCCAACAGCCCTATGATGTGATTTTAGATACGCAAGGATTGATTAAAAGCGGCTTGATTACAGCAATGAGTCGTGGACATAAACATGGCTTTGATAAAAACTCCGCGCGCGAACCACTCGCTAGCTATTTTTACAATACCAGCCACCCGGTAACACGCAATCAACATGCTGTGGCCAGAATTCGCACATTGGCTGCGCTCACTTTTGACTACAGCATCCCCACTGACTTACCTAATTACGGCATTGCCGCTTCTGCACAAACTGTCTTCAATCTAGCATCCCCTTATGTGGTGGGTCTACACGGCACCAGCCGTGACAGTAAATTATGGCCAGTCGCACACTGGATTCAACTCGGAACGGAATTAGCCAAGCTAAATTTACAGTTAGCCCTACCTTGGGCTAGCGCCGCTGAACATCAACGCGCACTGCAAATTGCAGGCGCACTGAACAACGCCCACGTATTGCCCAAGCAGCGCATTGCACAGCTCGCCACGATCATCAGCCAAGCCAGGGCCTCGGTCGGCGTAGACACTGGTCTATCACACTTAAGTGTGGCATTAAGTATTCCCACTGTGGCGATTTACACTGATACTAACCCTGCGTTGACAGGAGTATACGCTGGTGCACACGCCTCGGCTATCAACCTTGGCAACATCAATCAAATTCCAACACCTGTGCAAGTAATAGACGGTCTAAAAAATATTCTATAAAAATTTTGCAATTTAGCTTGAATTAGAACTCTACATCCCCACATTAGCAAAAGTGTTAATAATGAATTGGGGAAAACCATGCAAGACGAACAATCTACGCCGCAACCTGAGCAAGAAACAACAACAGAAAATCTGCAAACTCCAGAAGCAAAAATTGCTGAATTGGAAGCAGCTCTTGAAGAAGCCAAAGCAAACGTGCTCTATGTTAAAGCAGAAGGCGAGAACATTCGCCGTCGTGCTGTAGATGATATCGACAAAGCCCGTAAGTTTGCTTTAGAAAAATTTTCTGGTGAATTGCTCGCAGTAAAAGACAGCTTAGATGCCGCCCTAGCGATTGAAGCTAGTGATGTACAAAGTTACAAAGATGGCGTTGAGCTCACGGCAAAACAATTATCCAGCGTATTTGAGAAATTCAATATCGCTGAAATTAACCCAGTAGGCGAGAAGTTTGACCCAAACAAACATCAGGCAATTTCAATGCTAGAAAACAGTGGCGAACCAAATACTGTCACTAGCGTGTTGCAAAAAGGCTACACGCTAAATGATCGCGTATTACGCCCAGCGCTGGTGATGGTTGCTAAGTAATTTATTTTCGTATTTAAAAGTTTTATAGATAAAACGCTTGAATTTAGAAAAACAATCACCATCTAGCAAACAAGGTTATCAATTAAATCGCTTTTAAGCTGCAACACTAAAAGCGGTCAAAACAAATTTAAAGGCAAAGGAAACGAAATGGGAAAAATTATTGGTATCGACTTAGGTACAACGAACTCTTGCGTCGCTGTCATGGAAGGTGGCAAGCCACGTGTGATTGAGAACGCAGAGGGCGCTCGTACTACACCATCTATCATTGCATATCAGGAAGATGGCGAGATCTTAGCGGGCGCGCCAGCAAAACGCCAAGCAGTGACCAACCCAAAAAATACGCTATATGCGGTAAAACGTTTGATTGGCCGCCGTTTTGAAGAAAAAGAAGTGCAAAAGGACATCGGCTTGATGCCTTACACCATTGCGAAAGCTGATAACGGCGACGCATGGGTAGAAGTACGTGGTAGCAAAATGGCGCCACCACAAATCTCTGCTGAAGTTTTACGTAAAATGAAAAAAACTGCAGAAGACTACTTGGGTGAAGAAGTGACTGAAGCAGTGATTACTGTGCCAGCTTACTTCAACGACAGCCAACGTCAGGCAACTAAAGATGCAGGTCGTATCGCTGGTTTAGAAGTAAAACGTATCATCAACGAGCCAACTGCTGCTGCATTGGCATTTGGTTTAGACAAACAAGAAGGCGACCGTAAAATTGCAGTTTACGACTTGGGCGGCGGTACATTTGACGTTTCTATCATCGAAATTTCAAGCATTGATGGCGAACACCAATTTGAAGTACTTTCAACCAACGGTGATACATTCCTAGGTGGTGAAGACTTCGACAATCGTTTAATTGACTTCTTGGCTGATGAATTCAAGAAAGAAAACGGTTTAGATTTACGCAATGACTTATTAGCTAAACAACGTTTGAAAGAAGCGGCTGAGAAAGCAAAAATCGAGCTTTCAGGTGCGCAACAAACTGAAGTGAACTTGCCATACATTACTGCTGACGCAAGTGGCCCTAAACACTTAGTGGTGAAAATCACTCGTGCAAAACTAGAGTCTCTAGTAGAAGACTTAATCGAGCGCACGATTGCACCTTGCCGCACTGCATTGAAAGATGCTGGCGTTTCAGCTGATGATATCACTGACGTGATTTTGGTGGGCGGTCAAAGCCGTATGCCGAAAGTGCAAGAGAAAGTGAAAGAAATCTTTGGTAAAGAGCCACGTAAAGACGTAAACCCAGATGAAGCGGTTGCAGTTGGTGCAGCGATTCAAGGTGGCGTATTACAAGGTGACGTAAAAGACGTATTGTTGTTAGACGTAACCCCATTGTCATTGGGTATTGAAACATTAGGTGGCGTGATGACTAAACTCATCAAGAAAAACACCACGATTCCTACCAAGGCATCACAAGTGTTCTCAACCGCTGATGACAACCAAAATGCAGTAACGATTCAAGTGTTGCAAGGCGAGCGCGAAATGGCGTCAGCTAATAAATCACTTGGCCAATTTAACTTGAGCGACATTCCACCAGCACCACGTGGCATGCCACAAATTGAAGTGACTTTTGACATCGATGCCAACGGTATCTTGCATGTTTCTGCAAAAGACAAAGCAACTGGCAAAGAAAACAAAATAACCATCAAGGCAAATTCCGGTCTTTCTGAAGAAGAAATCAAAAAGATGGAAGAAGATGCAGTTAAATACGCTGAAGAAGACCGCAAATTACGCGAGCTTGTAGATGCACGTAACGCTGCTGACGGTGCAGTACACTCTGTGAAAAAATCATTAACAGAGCATGGCGATAAATTAAAAGCTGCTGAAAAAGAAGCGATTGAAGCTGCTGTTAAAGATTTGGAAGAGGCATTGAAGTCAGATGACAAAGCTCAAATCGAAGCAAAAACTGAAGCTTTAACCACTGTTTCACAAAAACTTGGTGAGAAAGTTTATGCTGAGCAACAAGCTCAAGCGAATGCTCAAAATGCGCAACCTAGTCCAGAAGGTGAGAAAACTGTGGACGGTGACGTAGTAGATGCAGAGTTTGAAGAAGTGAAGAAAGACTAATTTAGCGCTAGCTTATGGTTAACAGTCGTTAGCGTCTAGAGATGCTAACGACTTTTCCATTTAACAAGCAAGTCCCAACCAACTACGACAGACTAAATTTATGGCAGCTAAAAGAGATTACTACGAGGTTCTAGGCGTTAATAAGGATGCCTCTGAAGAAGAGATTAAAAAGGCTTATCGCAAACTGGCGATGAAGTACCATCCTGACCGTAACCCAGACAATCCAAAAGCAGAAGATCAGTTCAAAGAGGCAAAAGAAGCCTACGAGATGCTCTCTGACGACCAAAAACGTGCGGCTTACGACCAATATGGTCATGCTGGCGTTGACCCTAGCATGGGTGGTGGTGGAGGCGGCTTTGGTGGCGCAGGGTTTGGTGATGCATTCGGCGATATATTCGGTGATATTTTTGGTGGTGGCGCACGTGGCCAGCGCAGCAATGTGTATCGTGGTGCTGATTTGCGCTACAACATGGAGATTTCGCTGGAAGACGCAGCTAAAGGTACTGAAACTAAGATTCGCATTCCAGTACAGGCAAAATGTGACCCTTGCGGCGGCACTGGTGCTAAATCAGGTAAGACACCTGTCACCTGCTCTACTTGTGGTGGCCATGGTCAAGTGCGTATGCAACAAGGCTTCTTCTCTGTACAGCAAACTTGTCCTAAGTGTCACGGCACAGGCAAAGTCATTAAAGATGAAGATAAATGCACGAGCTGCCATGGTGCTGGACGTGTCAAACAAAATAAAACACTGTCAGTTAAGATTCCAGCAGGGGTGGATGAAGGCGACAGAATTCGCTTAAGTGGCGAAGGTGAAGCGGGTGTTAACGGTGGACCAACTGGTGATTTGTATGTTGTGATTCACCTTAAAACACATGAGATATTCCAACGTGATGGCGGCAATCTGCATTGCGAAATGCCGATCAGTTTCACGACAGCAGCATTAGGTGGTGAAATTGAAGTGCCAACACTGGATGGCTCAGCAAAAATGAAGATTCCTCCTGAAACACAAACGGGCGGTGTGTTTAGATTACGTGGCAAAGGTATTAAACCGCTGCGCTCTAGCGACTACGGCGATTTAATGGTGCATGTAGTGGTGGAAACACCAGTCAAGCTGACCGAGCACCAGAAAAAGCTATTGCGTGAATTCGACAGCAGCACGCAAGCTGATGCTGGCAAACACAGCCCCAAAAATAAAAGCTGGGTAGATAAAGCGAAAGACTTTTTTGGATAAGAAATTTATCTTCGTTTAGTATTACACCCAAGAATAAGGCCTGCAGTTGCAGGCCTTATTACTTTGTTTAAACATATATTCACTCGTATTATTTTACAGCGGAGTACTAAAGCGCTTACTCAGCGTTTACTTTGCTTGGCCAGCTTTGCATGGCAATATCAACAATCTCCATGAGCGCATCCTTACTTGCACCGCTAAACGCTTGTACCGAAATCCCTTGATGTATAGTCGCAACATATTTTGCTAACGCAGACGTGTTCACTTCTTTAGGTAAGTCTGCATTGGCTTTCGCTAAGTCAAAGCGCTCTTTAAAAAGCGCTTCCGAATTAGCTCGATAAGCAATCAATTTTTTTTGCATCATCTCTGCCTCTGGCCCACAAGATAATGCACCTTGTACAATCATGCATCCACGTGGTTTTTGCTGTTGGGTTAATAGCGCTACTGCTTTAGTTAGAAATTTTTTAGCGACCAAATAAGAAGTGGGCTCTTTTAAAGCGTCTTTCAAAAAAGCGCTTGGCCCTGAGACATATTTTTCTAAAGCTTGGTTAAACAAAGCTTCTTTATTGCCAAAAGCTGCATAGATACTAGGCTTGTTCATCTCCATCGCTTCAATAAGTGCAGCCATAGATGTGCCTTCATAGCCATACATCCAAAATGTCTGCATAGCTTTTTCTAATGCCTCGTCATAGTTAAAGGATGGCGGTCTTCCGCGTCGCTTTAATACACCTGTTTGTTGATTTTCTGTGCTGCGCATCACTTAACCCTCATCAGATACGATAATTATTATACCACTCGGTAATTAATGTGCTGACACACTAACTGATGAACCCTATTATTTATATACCGATTGGTAAATATTTAAAATAATAATCAATGTTATGGAGAAAAAATGAGCGTGAATGAGAACAAGGTCGCTTTTATCAGTGGTGGAAATCGTGGGATTGGCCTTGAAACAGCAAAAAAATTAGGTGAACTAGGGATAACAGTGATTATTGGCGCGCGTGATATCAGTAAAGGGAAAACTGCTGCTAGTGCTTTAGTTTCTAGCGGCATCAAAGCTGATGCAATTTACTATGATGCCAATGATGCAACATCTGCAAATAATGTTTATGCTTATATTGATCAGAATTTTGGAAAGTTAGATATTCTTGTCAATAATGCAGGTGCCAACCATGAACAGCTAATGGGCAAAAATAACGCTAGTACTGTCAGTAAAGAAATTTTGCAGGATACATTCCAAACTAACTTATTTTCTGTGATTGAAATTACACAGAAATTATTGCCATTAATTCACAAAGCATCAGTAGGACGTATTGTGAACTTATCTAGCATTCTTGGTTCCCTCACCTTACATAGCATGCCAGACTCGCCAATAGACCCTGCTAAGGCATTTGCCTATAACGCATCAAAAACAGCATTGAATGCCTATACCGTTCATTTAGCACACGAGTTGCGCGATTCAAATATCAAGGTAAACTCTGCACATCCAGGCTGGGTAAAAACTGAGCTAGGTGGCGAGCATGCACCGATGGATATTGAGGATAGCTACAAAACCAGCGTATACCTTGCCACATTAGATGAAAATGGTCCAAGTGGTGGTTTTTTCCATGAAACAGAAGTATTACCTTGGTAAGTAAAAATATATGGCTAGAAAAATTCCATTTCGCTTCCGCGTTTACTTTTTCGCACTCATCATGTCGTTTTTTACATCAACGATTGTGTCTGCCATCGTGATTAGCTTTCGCACTAGGAGCATGGAGTTGTTTTTACAGATTTGGCCATCGTCTTTTGCTATGGCATGGCCAATTGTGTTTGTCGCTATTCTAGTCATCGCGCCACTAGTAAATAAATTGCTAGATGTATTGATTGAACCTAGTGAGGGCTAGTGAGGGCTAGTGAGGGCTAGTGAGGGCTAGTGAGGGCTAGTGAGGGCTAGT
>CAZZDN010000036.1:0-2142 GCA_964652655.1 uncultured Methylotenera sp. | reverse complement strand
GAATATGAGATGGTCTTTAAGTTAAAAAACTATTCAAGCAGGTTTAATGCTTAATTAACCTACAACCATCTAGTGTTCTGAAAAAATATAGAAATCAGCGTAAAGTTATACCGCTATTTAGGTGCAAACTGATTCACAATAAATTTAGACATCCCTATCGCTAACTCTTCTTCCCCATAGAAAACCTTGCCTAAGTTATCTTTTCGCAACAATTCAGATTCATCTTCATTATGCGTTCTTAACACGATACTAATTTCAGGTCGCAACGTTTTGGCAGTATCTACCATCTTGCGCACATCGATGGTATCTGGCGTCGCAACCACCAGCATAGCAGCATTGGCAATGTGCGCCTGAATCAACACACTCGGTTCTGCTGCATTACCACAAACGGCAGGCACCCCTTTTTTTCTCAAGTTTTCCACCATTTCTCGGTTTTGCTCAGCCACCACAAAAGGAATATCACGCGCTTTCAGTTCGTTGGCAATTCGACGGCCAACACGTCCGTATCCAACAAGCACAACTTGCCCTTCTAAATACTTACGTTCGGTAGTCATTGGCAACTCGGCATAAGGATCTGCTCTTTTTTCTAACTCACTTGCTAAACGAGAGCGCCCAACCAGCCATGTTTTAAAAGGCTCAATCAGTGAAAACAACAGAGGGTTGATGGCAATAGATATTAATGCTCCAGCGAGAATAAGGCTCATGCCTTCGGCAGGCAAAATACCAAGCGCTACCCCTAAACCCGCCAATATGAAGGAAAACTCACCAATTTGCGCAAGGCTTGCTGCAACAATCAATGCAGTATTTAGCGGGTAGCGGAACGCTAAGGTAATCGCCATAGCTGCGATAGATTTACCAACAATAATGACAGTAACAACCGCAAGCACGCTCATTGGCTTTTCAAGCAAAACAGAAGGCTGGAATAGCATACCTACAGACACGAAGAAAAGCACAGCAAAGGCATCTCTTAGCGGCAGTGACTCTTGCGCAGCACGGTGGCTAAACTCTGACTCACGCATCACCATGCCCGCAAAGAAGGCCCCTAGTGCAAATGAAACGCTAAACAATGCTGCGGCACCATACGCTATCCCGATTGCGGCTGATATCACAGCTAGCGTAAACAGCTCACGTGAGCCTGTTTTAGCTACATGCCATAGCAACCATGGCAACAAGCGCTTAGCAACGACTAACATAATGACGATGAAAGCCACGACTTGTAGCAATGTCATGCCGATAGTCTGCCAAATTGAGGCAGTACTACTTTCTAATGCAGTGCCACCTAATAGACTTGCCAGCGGAGGTAAAAGCACTAACACCAATACCGTGACCAAATCCTCTACAACTAACCAGCCTATGGTGATTTTTCCGTTGATACTCTGCATCAGATTTCTGGACTCAAGCGCTTTTAGCAGCACAACCGTGCTCGCACAAGACAACGATAAACCAAATACCAAACCTTCACCAATCGTCCAGCCCCAAGTGTTTGCAACATACATGCCTAGCACTGTAGCAAAACTCATTTGTACAATTGCCCCTGGTATCGCAATACGCTTGACAGACAATAAGTCGTCAACAGAGAAATGTAACCCCACGCCAAACATTAGCAACATAACGCCAATTTCTGATAATTGAGAAGCAATATGTGCATCGGCTACAAAGCCCGGAGTCGCTGGCCCAATCAAAATACCTGCGACTAGGTAACCAACCAATGCAGACAGCTTAAAGCGTTCTGCGATAAAACCAAAAATTAAAGCAAGACCAAATCCAGCGGCGATCGTACTAATAAGTGTGACGTTATGATCCATAGGTTTTTACAACTTTATTATGCTAATTTTAGGATTAGCGTTTGTTTGAATTATTCTTTTGATGAGATTACTTTTGATTAAGCAACGCTGAAGGCAGCGCTACTACACTGACAGATTAGCACAACGACAATTTGAAGCAACCTTGGCACATTAAATTGTGCACATTAAATCAGTGATTTTGTTTTCACAACTAAACCCAAAATTTGAAGCCAAGTAGCATCGTGTAGACATCATCAATTAAGCAGACAATATTTATCTACATATCGTTCGAATTAATTAAATTAGGGGCTGTAGTAGATAAGCTTAAATGATAAGCTTATTGAATGAAGATAACTCA
>CAZZDN010000035.1:12074-16489 GCA_964652655.1 uncultured Methylotenera sp. | reverse complement strand
CGTAAAAGAAAAAAGGCTTAATCATTTCTGATTAAGCCTTATATATCTTGGTAGGGTGTGCGGGGATCGAACCCACGACAAACGGATTAAAAGTCCGCTGCTCTACCAGCTGAGCTAACACCCCATTTATTTCGTAATTAATTGTGTTGCTTACGAAAGGTCGCCATTATGCTAGAAACCACAGGGCTGGTCAATGAGAAATTTGCAAATATTTTAATTATTTTGTAAAAAATTCTACGAACTTTCGTAAGAGATTGTTTTAACAAGACTTAAAAAATGAGGCTGACAAATCCACATCTACTCAGCGCTGCTTGCATACGAATTAGCGCATTCCTGGTAACTTACCACCCATCAAGCTACCCATGCTACGCATCATCTTCGCCATGCCACCTTTGCTAAACATTTTCATCATCTTCTGTGTTTCTTCAAACTGTTTTAATAGGCGATTCACTTCTTGCACCTGTACGCCAGAACCATCCGCAATACGTTTTTTACGCGTCGCCTTTATCAGCTCAGGTTTACGGCGCTCTAATGGCGTCATACTATTGATGATACCTTCAATACGACGGATGCTCTTATCCGCATCATCTGGATTCACTTTGGCTGCCATCCCCGCTAACTGGGCTGGCATTTTATCCATCAACGCGCCCATGCCGCCCATTTTACGCATTTGTGACATTTGCGCTTTAAAGTCGTCTAAATCAAAGTTTTTACCTGATTTAACTTTATCGGCTAGCTTTTGCGCTTCTGCCATATCTACATTTTTGTGTGCTTGCTCAATCAAGCCCAGCACGTCACCCATCCCTAAGATACGTGACGCCATACGATCGGGATAAAACGGCTCCAAGCCATCTACCTTTTCGCTTACACCTATGTATTTGATTGGCTTACCCGTCACGTGGCGAACAGACAAGGCCGCACCACCACGTGAATCACCATCCAGCTTGGTTAGAATAACGCCAGTTAATGGTAACGTATCGCCAAACGCCTTTGCAGTATTAATGGCATCTTGACCTTGCATCGCGTCTACGACAAACAAGGTTTCAATCGGGTTTAAGAAAGTATGTAGCGCTTTAATTTCCGCCATCATGGTTTCATCAATACCCAAACGACCTGCCGTATCAAAAATCACGACATCATAGTAACCGCGTTTGGCAAAGTCTAAAGTCTCAGTGGCGATATCGAGTGGCGCCTGCGTAGCATTACTGTCAAAACATTCAATCTCCAGCTGCTTGGCAAGCGTTTTCAGTTGCTCAATCGCTGCTGGACGATAGACGTCAGCACTGGCTAATAACACTTTCTTTTTTTGCTCTTTTAATAATTTGGCCAATTTTGCAGAAGTCGTGGTTTTACCAGAACCCTGCAAACCCGCCATTAAGATGATTGCCGGCGGCACCGCAGCCAAGTTCAATCCCTCATTGGCTTTACCCATGAGCGATACTAATTCATCGTTCACCACCTCGATCACAGCCTGACCTGGCGTCAAACTCTGCAATACTTCCTTACCCTGCGCGCGTGTTTTTACCGCAGCAATAAAATCTTTCACCACTGGCAAGGCAACGTCTGCCTCCAGTAAAGCCATACGCACTTCGCGCATCGCATCAGCGATATTTTCTTCTGTTAAGCGTGCTTGCCCACGTAAATTTTTAATGACGCCCTGCAAGCGTCCAGTCAAATTCTCTAACATTTTTATACTCTTACTAAATAATCCAATTGTGAATTCTACATCAAGCGATAGACCATACCTACCAATAGATAATTTAAATCAAATCGACAGCCTAAGCCAAACGAAAGCTGCGTATTTAGCCTGATACATTACATACTAAATACTTAATTAGGCTACAAACCCTACATTTATTAAAATCAGCTATTATATTTACATTCTAATTGCGCCATAATTGCATTATGCAAAACCTAATTCCACACTTTATTGTTGCTTTTATCTATATGGCTGTCGCGATTGATTTTTGGCGCGCAGTTAAATCTCCAGAGAACAATCCCTCAGTGAGAGAGAACGCATTAAAACTGCACTCAGCGATGATTGCATTAGGTTTATTGATTCATGGCTGGTTACTTCACCAAAGCATTTTCTCAATCGGATTTAACTTGGGGTTCTACCAATCCATTTCTGCCATTTTGTGGCTCACAGTTTTGGTGTACTGGGTGACTGATCGCAACCATCAGCTACATAGCCTGCAAGCATTTGTGTTGCCGCCTGCTGCTTTTTTCTCGCTGTTACCTGCTTTTTTTAATGAGCCACACTTTTTACCTGAATCCGGCAATCACCTTTTTCTTGCGCACATCTGGGTGGCAATGATTGCCTACAGCTTGTTCACATTCGCAGCATTACATGCTTTGCTGATGGCAATCGCAGAGCGTAGCCTGCACCACAAAGCCACATTGGTGAAACTACCAAGCTTTCCACCATTAATGGTCATGGAAAGTCTGTTATTTAAAATGATTGGTTTTGGATTCATTCTACTCACGGTGACTTTAGTGAGCGGCATGTGGTTCTCTGAGGAACTGTTCAACAAGCCTATGCAATTCAACCATAAATCTATTTTCTCTATCGCTAGCTGGTTTATTTATGCAAGCTTACTATTTGGCAGGTATCAATATGGATGGCGCGGACTGAAAGCCATTCGCTGGACACTCGCTGGCTTTTTCTTACTTGTGCTCGCCTATATCGGGAGTAAATTTGTATCGCAAATACTGCTAGGTCACTAGCAGTATTAATAATTGCATCAATTAAAACTCACCAATTCAAGCAATCAATTGGTGAGTTAAATCTAAGGGACCAACTTTACCCACGCAAGCTGATTTGGGGCCACTGGTGCTCAATAGCATAACGCGTAAGTGTCTCATCAGCATCGACAGCTACAGGATTGGTCACTAACTTCATGAGCGGCAAGTCATTGTGTGAATCACTGTAAAAGTAACTCTTGTTGAAACTTTCTAATTGCTGGCCACGTGCGTTCAACCACGCTTTAATACGCGTCACCTTACCTTCTTGAAAACTAGGTACGCCCTGCACGCCCCCTGTATATTGACCATCAACCATCTCTGGGTCTGTGCCAATCAAATGCTCAATGCCATAAGCAGTAGCTATCGGTTTAGTTACAAAACTATTGGTTGCTGTAATCACCACACATAAGTCCCCAGCTGCTTTATGTGAATCAACTAAAGCTTGCGCTTTTTGAGTCATCATCGGGCGGATAACTTGATCCATATACTTCAAATGCAATGCATCTAAAAACGCTTTTGGGTGCTCACTCAAGGGTTTGAGTTGAAACTCAAGGAACTTATAGATATCCAGTGTCCCGTTCTTATAATCTAGATAAAACTGGTCATTACGCTCTTGATGGGTTTTAGCATCCAGCAAACCTTCATTGATTAAAAATAAGCCCCAGTTATAGTCACTGTCTCCAGCAAGCAAGGTATTGTCCAAATCAAACAGCGCTATATTTTGCGTTGAGTTTACGTCTTGTTTCATATTAAATATCTTTATTGTTCGTTACTGAAAGCACTAAAAAAACACCGACTAGAATCACACCCAGCGCAATCATTTCAACTGCACTCACGTGCTCTCCTGCCAGCCATATCCCTACACCAAATGCCACAATCGGGTTTACAAAAGTATTACTACTCGCGACTAAAGGACGAACTGTTTTAAGTAAATATTGGTATGCACTGTAAGCAATCAGCGAGCCTAATATAATTAAAAATACCAAAGCGCCCCATGACTTCGCAGAAACCACTTTAGGCCACGACTCACCAGCGTAAGCACTTACTAACAGCAATGCAATCCCGCCAACTAACATTTGACACGCTGCCCCCATCAAGCCTTTTGGCATGGCTAGATGCTTGCCCCATACGGATCCAAAAGACCAAGATGCGGCAGCAAATATTAGTAAAAATGCACTCATAAAGTCGCCGTCGAAACTTCCCCCTAGGTTCAGTAAAACAATACCTACCAAACCAATCGCAATCCCCAGCCATTCTTTTGCGGTGATTTTGTGCCCCCAAATTGAGGAGAAAATTGCCATCCAAATAGGTGCTGTTGCAATAGACAATGCGGCAACACTTGAAGAGACCGTTTGTTGCACATAACAGACAGTACCATTGCCAAAGGCTGGCAACAACAACCCAACCACCCCAGCCCCTAACCACTCTTGCTTAGATGGCATGGGCGACCCCAAATAACGCATGACGAAGAATAAAACGACACCCGCAACCGTAAAGCGCACGCCCCCCATCAAAAATGGTGGAAAGCTTTCTATCCCGAAACGAATGGCTAAATAGGTTGAACCCCAAATAAAGTAGGTACAAAACAACGCCAACACAATCAAGATTGATTGCCGACTCATATTTAAATGCATATTGTTTGCCGTCAGATTTAGCGCGTTTTCAAAAAA
>CAZZDN010000035.1:0-11974 GCA_964652655.1 uncultured Methylotenera sp. | reverse complement strand
TGAGCTCGCTCTAATTTGCTATGTAGTTTATTCAAACCGTTTAAATAAGCTTTAGCTGAAGCCACAACGATATCGGTATCAGCACCTTGACCGTTTACAATACGACCACCTTTAGAAAGACGCACTGTGACCTCGCCTTGCGCATCCGTGCCACTGGTGATGTTATTGACTGAATAAAGTAACAATTCAGCACCACTATTCACAATTTGCTCAATTGCCTTGAATGATGCATCCACTGGGCCACCGCCAATAGCTTCTGCCTTTTTCTCACTACCGTTATCACTGACGGTAATTAACGCATGCGGCACTTCACCGGTTTGCGATGCTACTTGCAAATACACTAACTTATAATTCTCACTGGCTTCAGAGACAAACTCATCGCTCACTAAAGCATGCAAATCTTCATCAAAGATTTCAGACTTTTTATCTGCCAAATCTTTAAAGCGAGCAAATGCAGCGTTTAATAAATCTTCAGTTTCAAGCTCAATGCCCAACTCTTTCAAACGCGTTCTAAACGCGTTACGACCAGACAATTTACCCAAGGTTAATTTGTTCGCATTCCAACCCACATCTTCAGCACGCATGATTTCGTAAGTTTCGCGATGCTTCAACACACCGTCCTGGTGAATCCCTGACTCATGCGCAAATGCGTTTGCGCCAACAATGGCCTTGTTAGGCTGTACTGGGTAACCAGTAATAGAAGACACCAACTTGCTGGTAGGTACAATCTGTGTAGCATCAATCGTGGTGGTCAAGTTAAAGATATCGCTGCGTGTTTTCACCGCCATAACGACCTCTTCCAAACTGGCATTACCAGCGCGCTCACCTAAACCGTTAATCGTACATTCCACCTGACGCGCACCGCCCATTACCGCCGCTAATGAGTTAGCGACTGCCATGCCAAGATCATTATGGCAGTGGGTAGACCATACGACTTTATTGCTATTTGGCACACGTGCAATCAACTCACGCATACGCTCGCCCCATGCAGCAGGGATAGAGTAACCTACCGTATCTGGCACATTAATGGTTTTTGCCCCAGCTTGAATAACCGCATCAAACACGCGAACCAAAAAGTCCATTTCTGAACGCACGGCATCTTCAGCAGAAAACTCCACATCATCGGTATATTCCAACGCCCACTTCACGGCTTGCACCGCGCGTTCCACCACTTGATCTTCAGTCATACGGAGCTTGTTTTCCATATGAATTTTGCTAGTAGCGATAAATGTATGAATACGACCTTTAGCTGCCGGTTTAATTGCCTCACCAGCACGACGAACATCATTCTCGCTCGCACGCGCTAATGAACAAACCGTAGAATTCTTAATCACTTTTGCAATTTCATGAATCGCATCAAAATCACCTGGGCTTGCTGCTGCGAATCCAGCTTCAATCACGTTTACACCCAATTTTTCAAGCTGACGCGCAATCCGGATCTTTTCTTCTTTGGTCATTGCCGCACCCGGGCTTTGCTCACCATCGCGCAACGTTGTATCAAAAATAATAATTTGTTCTTGTGTCATGATAATTACCTTAAATTTTATTTTGTTTCAGCTCGTTGCCACAAAGCAACAGCATGCTGGTCATGCATCTCATGAAACAATAGATGCACGAATTAATACTTGAAATGGGGTGGGGGTTTAGTCTGCGCACTAGCGCAGAAAGCTAAGTAGACGTAACGCAGATAATTTGCGTAGCAAAGCGACACTGCCAACTTGATGCAGTGAGTATTGAATAAATGTAATATTTAAATTAAACATAGTGATACCAATATAATGTTTTTTAAACCGTTTCGCAAGTGCTTAAGTATTTGAATTTATTTATCATGATGATTAATTAATCTTCACTTAAAATCGCTAGCCAACTATTTAGAAGATGGCTAGCTACTTGTAAATTGCTTAGCTAGATGAAGCATTAGAAAACTTACCTCTTATCCACATTAAATACCCTGAAAGCGCATAACCCGTCATAATCAAAAATAGCACTTCCGGCGGGCTGTAAGAAATAAGCACAAACGCCAACATGATGCCCAAGATGACAAAAAACGGCACACTGGCTTTTAAATTAATATCTTTACCACTGTAATAACGCAAATCACTCACCATAGAAGCGCCTGCAAACACGGTGATACACCATGCCATCCATTTCATTTTAAGCACGCCAAAAAACACATCGCGACCACTGACACCATACTCATAAGACACCCACACAAAGCCAGCCAATAATGCAGCAGCGGCAGGACTAGGCAAACCTTGGAAATAACGTTTATCCTGATTAACATCATCCAATTTAGTGTTAAACCTAGCCAAACGTAGCGCGGCACAAGCACAGTAAATAAACGCAGCAAGCCAGCCAAGTTTGCCTAGTGGTTTAAGTGCCCAGACATATAAAATCAGGGCAGGCGCCACACCAAAAGACACCATGTCAGACAAACTGTCATACTCTGCACCAAAAGCACTTTGTGTATTCGTCATGCGTGCAACACGGCCATCCAAGCCGTCCATCACCATCGCAATAAAAATTGCAATCGCTGCCAGCTCAAAGTTACCGTTCATGGCTTG
The DNA here is from genome assembly GCA_964652655.1 of uncultured Methylotenera sp. Lineage (GTDB taxonomy): Bacteria > Pseudomonadota > Gammaproteobacteria > Burkholderiales > Methylophilaceae > Methylotenera. The sequence continues at coordinate 9,410 of CAZZDN010000035.1, read as the reverse complement.
CACTATCGCGTAGAATCCGGCAAATAATGCCGCAGAAGTAAATAAATTGGGCAATAAGTAAATGCCTCGCTCACGCAATGATGGTGATTCAGAATTACGACGAGCTGGTTTTTGCTTAGATTCAATCATGTTTTGCATCATACCTTTTGTATATGATCGTTTTAATTTTCTTAGTATAACAAAGCCTATGCCCATACTAGAAATCAAATTTTAGTAAGCGTCAATAAGCATTCAATTTCAAGCTTTAACTATTTCGAGCAATAACACATAAATATACTATTCAAAAACGCTTCCATAAAAAATAAAACCGGCAGTTAAGCCGGTTTTATTTAGCATCCTCAATTATCGAGTGCGCCCATATATTGCATACCTAACAAACTAAATTGATGCTTAGTTAGCAGGCTCTGCCACAAATATCTCTACACGACGATTTTTTGCACGGTTCGCTGCCGTATCATTAGCCACTAAAGGCTCACGTGCACCCCTGCCATCAATCACAATCCGACTAGACTGAACGCCACGCGCAACCACATAATCACGAACGCTAGCAGCACGGCTCAAAGATAACGGGTTATTAACAGCATCACTACCAGTACTATCTGTATGTCCAATCACCGTGACATTACTTGCCGGATTATTGACTAAGCTTGTCGCAAAGGTATCCAGCACAGTTCTGAAGTTCGCTTTGATGTCAGCACGGCCCACGTCAAAAGAAATATCACTAGGAATATCAAGTTTTAGACGATTATCGGCCGTTTGCGTTACGCCTACCCCTGTGCCAGCGGTAGCCTCTTCCATCTGCCGTTTTTGTTCTTCCTGACGTTTCGTCCATACATTGCCAGCAACCGCACCAGCGGCGGCACCTACTGCAGCACCAATCGCAGCACCTTTACCTTTGCCCGCAATTGCTCCAACTACAGCACCCGCGCCTGCACCAATCGCAGCACCTTTAGCAGTCCCTTTTTGGGTTTCTGTCATATTGGCACAACCACCAAGCATTAAGGCTAGTGCCACTGAGCTGATTACCAATGTATTTTTCATCATATCCTCCTGAGTTTATATTCACGTTAAATATTGGAGTGCAAGCAACCCAAATAGTTTGATTGATACCTTAAACATACACTGACAAGGTCATGCTAATCAGTGCTTAGCCTACAAATATAGGCTTATTATGTTAGTATCGCGACATTCAAAATATTAATGTTCTAGCATGAAATTCACCCTACACAAACAAGATGGCCTCGCGCGTCGCGGTACTTTAGAACTCACCCACGGAAAAGTCGAGACTCCCGCATTTATGCCTGTTGGCACGTATGGCACAGTAAAAGCGATGTCACCACTAGAGCTCACAGAAATTGATGCGCATATCGTGCTCGGCAATACCTTTCACTTATGGTTGCGTCCAGGACTAGAAATCATCGCTGCACATGGCGGCCTACACAAATTCATGGGCTGGGATAAACCTATCCTTACCGATTCAGGTGGCTTTCAGGTATGGAGTTTAGGCGATTTACGCAAAATTACCGAAGAAGGCGTCAAATTCCGCTCACCGATTAATGGTGACTCTTGCTTTCTAACGCCAGAAGAGTCTATGCGCATTCAGCGTGTATTGAATTCAGATATCGTCATGATATTTGACGAGTGCACGCCCTACCCTGCGACACTTAAAGAAGCCAACGACTCGATGCAACTTTCATTAAGATGGGCAAAACGCAGCAAACAAGCCCATGAAGGCAACCCGAATGCTTTATTTGGCATCATCCAAGGCGGTATGCATGAAGAGTTGCGCGATGTTTCTCGCGAAGGTTTGGAGCAGATTGGATTTGATGGTTATGCGATTGGCGGCCTGTCTGTAGGCGAGCCAAAAGAAGATATGCTTCGCATTCTTGCACACACGGCTCCCAAGATGCCACAAGACAAGCCGCGCTATTTGATGGGCGTTGGCACACCAGAAGATTTAGTTGCCGCGGTATCACAAGGCGTTGACATGTTTGACTGCGTGATGCCTACGCGTAATGCGCGCAATGGATGGTTATTTACGCAGTATGGCGATGTCAAAATCAAAAATGCCAGCTACAAAAACGACACTAACCCGCTGGATGCAGACTGTAACTGCTACACCTGCCGTAACTTCACACGCGCGTATTTACATCACCTGCACAGAATTGGTGAAATTTTAGGCTCACGTCTGAACACAATACACAACCTTCACTATTATCAACAACTGATGCGTGGCATGCGTGAAGCGATTGAAGCTGGTACGTTTGAAACATTCAAACAAGCATTTGCAGCAAAGCGTAGTCGTTTATCCTGATTTAGTCGCTTAATTTTAGTCACTAACTCAGGCTTTTAACACAACGCCTAGAACTTCTATTATCAATTGGGCCTAAATGGCGCATCTGCATTCATGCAGACTATGTGCTAGAATTAAAAGCTAATTTAAAGCTTATTTTTAAATTTATTCATTTTTAAGTTAATTTTTAAGAGAGTTATATCGTGTTTATTTCAAATGCTTACGCTGCAACAGCACCTGCAACAGACTTCACTAGCTTTATACCGCTGATCGTGATTTTTTTGCTGTTCTTCTTCATGATTATTCGCCCGCAGATGAAGCAAGCAAAAGAGCAACGCAACATGATCGCCGCACTACAAAAAGGGGATGAAGTCGTTACTTCTGGCGGGATTGTTGGCAAAATCACAAAAGTAACAGACGCTTTTGTTACTGTTGAAATTGCACCTAACACAGAAATTACCGTTCAAAAACATGCGATACAAAGCGCATTACCAAAAGGTACGATTAAAAGTATTTAATTCACAAAGTATCTCCTAATAAATTTACTAAACACTTTGCAACTTCAGTTTGTTGGCAGTTGCAAACCGTTGACTAGAGTCTGACTATGAACCGCTATCCGCTGTGGAAAAACATTTTTGTTGTATTTATGATTCTGATGGGGCTGATTTACACCATACCGAATATGTTTGGGGAGTCTCCCGCTATTCAGGTCACCCCTGCAAAAAGCACCAGCAAAATTGATCCTGCACTGCTAACGCAAGTAGAACAGATTCTTAAGCAAGAAAAAATTGTCTACGATGGCATCTATCTCGATGCACGTGGCGTGAAAGCACGTTTTGCGAATACGGATACGCAAATCAAAGCAAAAGACGTGTTGCAGGCAAACTTGAGCACAGACTACACAGTCGCACTCAACTTGTTATCACGTTCACCAGAATGGCTACGTAGCATTGGCGCTAAACCAATGTATTTAGGTCTAGATTTACGTGGTGGGGTGCATTTCCTTCTACAAGTTGATATGAAAGCAGCTTTAGATAAAGCCGCAGAACGTTTTGTCGGTGACTTTAGAACAGCCTTGCGTAAGGAGCGCGTTTCTTACGCAGGCGTCACTCGCGAAGGACAGACCGTTCAAATTCGCTTTACCAGTGCAACTGAATTGGCTAAAGCTAGAAAAATCATTAGCAATCAGTATCCTGATTTAACGCTGAAAGACAGTATCAATGGCGAGGACATCTTGCTCAGGGCTTCTTTAAACGCAGTTGAGCAAAAACGTATTCAGGAGTTTGCGCTTAAACAAAACATCCAAACATTGCACAACCGTATTAACGAACTAGGGGTAGCAGAGCCAATTATCCAGCAACAAGGCGCAGACCGTGTCGTGGTTCAACTACCAGGCGTACAAGATACCGCAAAAGCTAAAGAAATTTTGGGACGTACCGCAACACTTGAAATCCGCTTGGTTGATGAAGAAAAATCAGACGCCATGACGTTACAAAAAGCAGCACAAGGTCAAGCACCTGTTGGTACTGATGCATTTAAAGACCGTGAAGGTGGTGTAATTCTAGTTAAGAAAAATGTAGTGCTTACAGGCGACTACATTACTGATGCTGGCCCAGGCGTAAACAATCAAACGGGTCAGTCTGTTGTGAATGTCACATTAGATGCGCGTGGCGCACGCGTGTTCCAGCAGGTCACCCGTGAGAACGTCGGTAAACGCATGGCAATTTTGCTGATTGAAAAAGGCAACACAGAAGTAGTCACCGCACCAGTGATTAATGAAGAAATTGGTGGTGGCCGCGTACAGATTTCAGGCATGGCCAACACGCAAGAAGCGACCGATATTTCTTTACTATTACGTGCAGGTGCATTAGCTGCGCCAATGGATATCATTGAAGAACGTACCGTTGGACCTAGCATGGGTGAAGAAAACATCAAACGTGGCATGCACTCCACACTGTGGGGTTTTGCAGCAATTGCAATATTCATGATTATTTACTACATGGCATTTGGCGGCATTTCAGTGTTAGCACTTGGCATCAACTTGCTGCTATTGGTAGCTGTACTGTCAATGTTGCAAGCCACCCTCACTTTACCAGGCTTAGCGGCGGTAGCCTTAACACTAGGGATGGCAATTGATGCTAACGTATTAATCAATGAGCGTATCAGAGAAGAGTTGCGCAGTGGCAACACACCACAGGCCTCAATCCATATTGGCTATGATCGTGCTTGGGATACGATTCTGGACTCTAACGTGACCACCATGATTGCAGGTATTGCGCTGTTCTTATTTGGTTCTGGCCCAGTAAAAGGCTTTGCAGTCGTGCATGTGCTTGGGATTTTGACCTCAATGTTCAGTGCTGTCGTCGTTTCACGTGCGATTGTTAACTGGATTTATGGTAGCCGTCGTAAAACAACACACCTTTCAATTGGTTAAGCGCTCCAGTTAATAGCGCCTCAGTAAAAATAGAGCAGACACTATGGAATTTTTTAGAGTAAAAAAAGACATCCCGTTTATGAGCTATGGTCGTCTAACGACGGCTATCTCAATGATTACATTCGTTCTGGCAATCATCTTTCTAGCGACTAGAGGCTTGAACTTTGGTGTAGATTTCACTGGCGGCACCATGATTGAAGTGAACTACCCACATGCAGCTGATTTGAATAAAATCCGCACCACCATTGATGAAATCGGGTTAAAAGACGCAACCGTACAGAACTTTGGTACCAGTCGTGACGTGTTGATTCGTTTACCTGTAAGAACTGGCCTGACCGGTGCGCAACTCTCAGACAAAGTGCTTGGCTCACTGAAAGCAGTTGATAGCTCCGTACAAATGAGTCGCATTGAGTTTGTGGGCCCACAAGTAGGTGCCGAACTCTATGAAAAAGGCTCTCTGGCACTATTGTTAGTGATCGCAGGTATCATGATTTACTTAGCCATGCGTTTCGAATGGCGCTTTGCTGTTGCTGCGATTATTGCCAACATGCATGATGTCATTATCATCTTAGGCTTTTTCGCTTTCTTTCAATGGGAATTTAACCTCACTGTGCTTGCAGCCGTACTTGCGGTATTGGGCTATTCTGTGAACGAATCCGTGGTGGTATTTGACCGAGTACGTGAGAACTTCCGCAAAATGCGCAAAGCGAGCGTAACGCAAGTGATTGATAACGCGATTACACGCACGATGTCACGTACGGTCATTACCCACTTTTCAACCCAGTTGATGGTGCTGTCAATGCTACTATTTGGCGGTGAAGTGCTACATAACTTTGCACTAGCATTAACCATTGGTATTCTGTTCGGCATTTACTCTTCAGTATTGGTTGCATGCCCGATTGCCATGTGGTTAGGCATCAGCCGTGCAAACCTGATGAGTGACGTTGAAAAGAAAGAGGGCGAGAAGAAAGAAACGCATCCGGACCCAGATCCATCAGAGTTTGCCTAACAAAACGCATTTTAAAAAGTAAAAGCATCTAAAATTCTATTTAAAACAATCACTACGTTACAACAACTGCAATTGAGTCAACAGTTGTTGTAACGTCTGATATCCAGCGCAAGAGCTATAGTAAAGCCCGACCAAACGCATTTAAGCGCAACAACATCACTAGAACATCAATAGTGTTGTGCAGAGTCATTCCAAAACCACAATACTTGCCTCATATACCCCATCACGTATACACTACATCTTCGTAGTCATCATCAAATAATATTTTGGACAATATACCTATCTCATGGCAGCTTGGCGCGCTTGCCGTTCTGCTGTTAATTTCTGGTTTTTTTTCACTGGCTGAAACCAGCCTAATGTCTGTTAATCGTTATCGCCTGAAACATTTGGCCAATCAGGGCCATCGGGGCGCTAGGCTAGCTACATTCTTATTACTCAAAACTGATAAGCTCTTGGGCGTGATTCTACTTTGCAATAACTTTGCAAATGCAGCATCAGCAACCCTAGTCACGATTATCGTCGTTGAACTATTCGGCGAAGGTGAATGGACACTCATGTTTGGCACGATGACTGTCACATTTGCAATTTTAGTCTTTAGCGAAATCTCACCCAAGGTCATCGCAGCCGCTTACCCAGAAAAGCTCGCATTTTTTGCCAGCTATATTTTGTACCCCTTACTCAAAGCACTGTACCCAATCGTATGGTTTGTGAACCTGTTTGTCGTAGGGTTGTTGCGCTTACTTAGAGTCAAAGTCAATTTTGATGCGCAAGCACAATCACTCACCATGGATGAATTGCGTAGCATTGTGACTGATGCCGGTCACTTTATGCCTAAGAAGCACCGAACAATCCTACTAAACCTGTTTGAACTGGAAAAAATTACTGTAGATGATGTCATGACGGCGCACACGATGATTGAGAGCATTAACTTTGATGCTCCACTAGAAGATATCCTCAATCACATTACCAATACCCATCACACTCGCTTGCCAGTGCGTGAGGGAGAGTCTGAAGAAATCATCGGCATTTTACAAGTGCGTAAGGTCATCAGTCAGTTACGCGAACATCACCAAAGGGATGATTTTGATAAGGCTGCGTTACTTGAAGTCATTGATGACCCTTACTTCATCCCATCAGGAACGCCATTGTTTATACAAATTCAACAATTTCAAGAAAACCACGAGCGCATCGCGCTAGTCGTAGATGAGTATGGTGAATTAAAAGGCCTGGTCACACTAGAGGATATTCTAGAAGAAGTGATTGGTGACTTTAGCACACAGCCACCGTCAAGACGCACTGGCTATCACCAAGAAGAAGATGGTAGCTGGCTGGCGGATGGCACTAGCACACTACGTGATTTGAACAAAAAACTTAATCTGGATTTACCTTTGGATGGCCCACGCACGCTCAACGGTTTGATTCTAGAGCATTTTGAAGATATCCCTGAACCCAATACCAGCTTTAAGATTGGGGCACATCGACTCGAAATATTGCAGACCCAAGATAGAATTGTAAAAAGCGTCAAAATATTCCCTTAGCTCAGGCAATTGATTATTGCCACTTCGCATTAATATCTCATGAAGATACGCCAAATTGGACTTGAATTTTTTTCAGTTTGGCTCAAAATAGACTCATACTATGGCAAATAAACCGCACGAAAACGACATCGCACTTAAGCCTGAGGTTGCAAAACCAAAATTGCCCCCCATGTTTAAAGTGCTACTGCTTAATGATGACTACACCCCGATGGAGTTTGTTGTGGAAGTAATTGAGCGTTTTTTTAACAAGAGTCGTGAACAAGCAACGCAAATTATGCTCAAAGTACATACTGAGGGTGCAGGTATATGTGGCATTTACCCACAAGATATTGCAGAAACGAAGATGAACCAAGTCGTGAGCTATGCAAGGCAATCGCAGCATCCGTTGCAATGCATCACTGAAATGGCATAAATGTAGGTGTGATACATAAAGAAAGTTAGGGACCGAGATGATAGCGCAGGAATTAGAAGTTAGTTTGCACATGGCGTTTATGGACGCAAGACAAAAACGTCACGAGCTCATCACGGTTGAGCATTTGCTACTCGCAATGATTGATAATCCGACTGCGGCAGAAGTATTGCGTGCGTGTGGTGCAAAATTAGAAACCTTACGGACCGAGTTAAATCAATACATCGAAGAACATACGCCAACTGTAATTGGGCAAGATGACGTCGACACACAGCCAACCTTAGGCTTTCAACGTGTCATCCAGCGCGCGATGTTACACGTGCAGTCTTCTGGTAAAAAAGAGGTTACTGGTGCAAACGTGCTTGTCGCGATTTTTGGTGAAAAAGATTCGCACGCCGTATTCTTCTTGCATCAGCAAGGGATTACTCGCTTAGACATCGTTAACTTTATTTCGCATGGTGTTTCAAAAATTGGTGAAACTGCCAAACCCGAAGGTGCTGAACAAGAAGCCGAGGCTGAAGTAGCGCCAAACGGTGCGCTTGAAAACTACACGCTTAATCTGAATGCACAAGTTGCGGCAGGTAAAATTGACCCACTTATCGGACGTGCCGCTGAGTTAGAGCGCGTGGTGCAGACCTTATGCCGTCGCCGTAAAAATAACCCATTACTAGTAGGTGAAGCTGGCGTCGGTAAAACTGCGATTGCGGAAGGCTTAGCGCGACGTATTGTGGAAAAAGATATTCCAGAGGTATTGGCGAATGCTGTCGTTTACTCACTCGACATGGGGGCGCTACTTGCAGGGACAAAATACCGTGGTGACTTTGAACAGCGCCTGAAGGCCGTGATGAAACAGCTGGAAGAAAAACCAGACGCGATTCTGTTTATTGATGAAATTCACACCTTAATTGGTGCTGGTTCTGCGAGTGGTGGCACTTTAGATGCAAGTAATCTGTTAAAACCTGCTTTATCTAACGGCTCACTCAAATGCATAGGCGCCACCACTTACCAAGAGTATCGTGGTATTTTTGAGAAAGACCACGCGCTATCTCGCCGCTTCCAAAAAGTAGATGTGGTAGAGCCTAGCGTTGCCGAAACCATTGAAATCCTCAAAGGCCTGAAATCACGCTTTGAGACACACCATAGTGTGAAATATACAGCAGCGGCACTGACCACTGCCGCAGAGTTATCTGCCAAATACATCAATGACCGTCATCTGCCAGATAAGGCGATTGATGTGATTGATGAAGCTGGTGCGGCACAACGCATTTTGCCAAAATCTAAACAGAAAAAAGTGATTGGCAATAAAGAGATTGAGGACATTATTGCCAAAGTTGCACGCATTCCGCCCAAAAACATTTCTTCTGACGACCGCAATGCACTGAAAACCTTAGAGCGCGATTTGAAAGCTGTGGTTTTTGGCCAAGATAAAGCGATTGAAGCCCTTTCTTCTGCCGTAAAAATGGCGCGTAGTGGCTTGGGGCAAAATAACAAACCAATTGGTAGCTTCCTGTTCAGTGGCCCAACTGGTGTAGGTAAAACCGAAGTTGCTAAGCAACTCGCTTATATTATGGGTATTGAGCTGATTCGCTTTGACATGAGCGAATACATGGAACGCCATGCAGTTTCACGCCTGATTGGTGCGCCTCCGGGCTATGTAGGCTTCGAACAAGGTGGCTTAATGACGGAAGCAATCACTAAGCACCCCTACTGCGTATTGCTGTTGGATG
>CAZZDN010000034.1:14079-16567 GCA_964652655.1 uncultured Methylotenera sp. | reverse complement strand
TTTGAATGAAATTTCGTTTCCCTGTCATTATTATTGACGAAGACTTCCGCTCAGAGAACTCATCCGGTTTAGGTATTCGCGTACTGGCTAAAGCCATTGAAGAAGAAGGCACAGAAGTGCTTGGGGTAACCAGTTATGGCGATCTCACTTCATTCGCACAGCAACAAAGTCGTGCATCAGCCTTTATTTTATCGATTGATGATGAAGAGTTTATCGAAGAGAAACCAGAAGCAATTGAGCAGCTTCGTAAGTTTGTCGCAGAAATCCGCCACCGCAACAAAGAAATCCCGATTTTCTTACACGGTGAAACACGCACTTCACGGCACATCCCGAATGATGTACTACGTGAACTGCATGGCTTTATCCATATGAATGAAGATACGCCAGAGTTTGTGGCACGCTTAATCATTCGCGAAGCCAAAGCTTATTTAGATAGCCTGCCACCACCATTTTTCAAAGCATTGACGCATTACGCGGCAGATGGCTCTTATTCATGGCACTGCCCTGGTCACTCAGGCGGCGTGGCTTTCTTAAAATCACCAGTTGGCCAAATGTTCCACCAGTTCTTTGGTGAAAATATGTTGCGTGCCGACGTATGTAACGCTGTAGATGAGCTAGGCCAACTGTTAGACCATACCGGTCCGGTAGCCGCTTCTGAGCGCAATGCCGCACGTATCTATAACTGTGATCATCTATATTTTGTGACTAACGGTACCTCTACTTCCAACAAAATGGTGTGGAACTCAACCGTAGCACCAGGTGACGTCGTGGTGGTAGACCGTAACTGCCATAAGTCAGTATTACACTCTATTATCATGACAGGCGCGATTCCAGTATTCCTAATGCCGACCCGTAACCATTTCGGCATTATCGGCCCGATTCCAAAAAGCGAGTTCTCTTGGGAAAACATTCAGAAAAAGATAGACCGTAACCCATTTGCAACTGACAAAACTGTAAAACCACGCGTACTGACAATTACGCAATCCACCTATGATGGCGTGCTTTACAACGTAGAAGAAATCAAAGAAATGCTGGACGGTAAGATAGATACGCTACATTTTGATGAAGCTTGGTTGCCACATGCGACTTTCCACGACTTCTATGGTGATTACCACGCAATTGGCGCAGATCGCCCACGCTGTAAAGAATCGATGGTGTTTTCAACGCAATCTACACACAAATTGCTAGCAGGCTTATCACAGGCTTCACAAATTCTGGTGCAAGATGCAGAAAACAACCAGCTAGACCGTGACGTGTTCAACGAAGCCTACTTGATGCATACCTCTACCAGCCCACAGTATTCGATTGTGGCGAGTATCGACGTGGCTGCAGCCATGATGGAAGCACCAGGCGGCACAGCATTGGTAGAAGAGTCCATCATGGAAGCCTTAGACTTCCGCCGCGCCATGCGAAAAGTGGATGAAGAATGGGGCACCGATTGGTGGTTTAAGGTTTGGGGTCCAAACGACCTATCAGAAGAAGGCATTGAAGAGCGTGATGCTTGGATGCTAAAAGCCAACGAAGGCTGGCACGGTTTCGGCAATCTGGCAGAAGGCTTTAACATGCTAGACCCAATCAAAGCTACGATCATTACCCCAGGATTGGATATTCATGGTGACTTCTCTGACGAGTTTGGCATTCCAGCAGCCATCGTCACTAAATACCTAGCAGAACACGGTGTGATTGTTGAGAAAACTGGTTTGTATTCATTCTTCATCATGTTCACCATCGGCATCACCAAAGGCCGCTGGAACACCATGGTAGCAGCATTACAGCAATTTAAAGATGACTACGACAAGAACCAGCCATTATGGAAAGTGCTGCCAGAGTTCGTGCAGAAAAACCCACGCTACGAGCGTGTAGGTTTGAAAGATCTGTGCACCCAAATTCATAATGTCTACAAAGCTAACGACGTAGCACGTTTAACGACAGAAATGTACCTGTCAGACATGGTACCGGCGATGAAACCAACGGATGCTTTTGCAAAAATGGCACATCGCAAAATTGACCGTGTAGCGATTGATGAGCTGGAAGATCGTATCACTGCGGTATTGTTAACACCTTACCCACCAGGCATTCCATTACTGATTCCAGGTGAGCGCTTTAACAAGATTATTGTGAACTACCTGAAATTTGCCCGTGAGTTTAACGAACGCTTCCCAGGCTTTGAAACTGACGTGCATGGTTTGGTAAAACAAGTAGTTGACGGTAAAGCGACTTATTACGTGGACTGCGTTGCGCAGTAATAAACCAACTAGTAAGGCTCTAAGCCAAACTAATCATCAACTATGCTACTTACGTACGTAAGTAGCATAGTTAAAATTCAAACCTTTTTCAGAAGTATGTGCTTCGCGTTCAGTTTCCAGCCACTCTTCAGATACTAACGCTGGGAAAAATGCATCGCCTGCTACATCTAATTCAATCTCAGTGATATATAGCTTATGTGCAAGTTTGAGGCCTGCCTGATACAACTCGGCACCGCCGATTA
>CAZZDN010000034.1:0-13979 GCA_964652655.1 uncultured Methylotenera sp. | reverse complement strand
TATAGCTTATGTGCAAGTTTGAGGCCTGCCTGATACAACTCGGCACCGCCGATTAAGAAAACTTCCTCATCGTCTTTACATAAGGCAATAGCGTCTTCCAATGAGTTAGCTACCAGCGCGCCTTCCACATGGTAGTTTTGGTTACGTGTCACAATAACAGTAGTACGGCCAGGCAAAAGACGCCCAAGCGAATCATAGGTCTTGCGACCCATAATGATATGGTGACCCATGGTAAGTGCTCTAAAGCGCTTTAAATCCTCCGGCAGGTGCCAAGGCAGGGTATTGTTAACACCGATTACACGGTCATGCGCAACCGCTACAATAATTGAAAGTTGAGTCATTGCTTGTACTGCCGCCAGTTAAACCGCGACTTGACCTTTGATTGGGGGGTGCGGATCATAGCCTTCTAAGGTGAAGTCTTCAAACTTAAAGCTAAAAATATCTTTCACATCTGGATTGATGTGCATGGTTGGCAATGGTCGCGGGTCGCGCTTCAACTGCTCATGCATTTGCTCAAAATGATTCGAGTAAATATGCGCATCCCCTAGCGTATGCACAAACTCGCCTAATTTAAGGCCACAAACCTGCGCGACCATCATGGTGAGCAAGGCATATGAAGCGATGTTGAAAGGCACACCTAAAAAGATATCGGCACTACGTTGATATAATTGGCAACTCAACTTACCATCCGCTACATAAAACTGAAAGAATGCATGGCATGGTGGCAGTTTCATTTGATCTACATCTGCTACGTTCCAAGCTGAAACGATTAAGCGGCGTGAATCCGGATTGTTTTTAATGCTATTGACTACCTGCGCAATCTGGTCGATATGCGTGCCGTCTGGCTTAGGCCAGTTACGCCATTGGTAGCCATAGACCGGACCTAGATTGCCATTTTCGTCCGCCCACTCGTCCCAAATGCGTACACCATTCTCTTTTAGGTAAGCAATATTGGTACTGCCCTGCAGGAACCACAGTAGCTCATGAATGATAGATTTTAAATGTACTTTTTTGGTGGTCAGCAGAGGGAATCCCTCTGCCAGATTGAAACGCATTTGGTAGCCAAACACAGAGACTGTTCCGGTACCGGTACGGTCTTCTTTTTTGTTACCATGTTCTAACACATGCTTTACTAGGTCGATGTATTGTTTCATTCTTCACTTACCATCCAAGCTATCGTCATGTTTACCCCATTAAAACGCATTGCGCATATCGCCTATAATCGCATATCAGCAACAGATATTTACGCACTTTTAAAACGACCACATTTATAGTGGTTAAATATGGTTGTTTATTTAAGTATTGTTAGCGATAAAAGTTTTGATATCTGCCGCGCTCACATCCATCACAGTAAATTTCTGTGGTAATGATTCGATTCCGTTCAAAGCAGTTGGACGCTCTGGTGCTTGACCTAGCGCTTCTACAATCGAATCTTCAAACTTAGCTGGCAATGCAGTCTCTAGCACTACCATCGGTATGTTTGGATCCAAATGCTCATATGCCACTTTCAAACCATCAGCAGTATGCGTATCAATCACTACATCATAGTTGGCTTTAGTATCGCGAATCGTTTGCATACGATGCGCATGATTGCTGCTACCTGAAACAAAGCCATAATCTGCGATTTTTGCAAAATAGCCGTCAGCATTCAAATCAAAGCTGTTACCGCTATCAACTTTAGCCCATAGTGCGCGGGTTTTATCGCTATCGCGCCCCACCAAATCAAATACAAAACGCTCAAAATTAGAGGCCTTGCTAATGTCCATAGAAGGGCTAGAAGTATGGTAGGTATTAGCCGAACCACGTGGGCTATAAACACCAGTTTTGAAGAACTCGTCTAGCACGTCATTCTCGTTGGTGGCTACCACTAACTTATCAATCGGCAACCCCATCATACGCGCAATGTGGCCGGCACATACGTTTCCAAAGTTGCCTGATGGCACAGAGAAGCTCACTTTTTGGCTGTTGTTCTGCGTCACCGCAAAGTAACCTTTAAAGTAGTAAACCACTTGCGCCACAATGCGGCCCCAGTTGATAGAGTTGACAGCACCGATTTTATATTGCGCTTTAAATGTGGCGTCATTCGATACGGCTTTCACCATATCTTGGCAATCATCAAAGACACCGTTCACTGCGATATTGTAGATATTATCATCTTGCACACTGAACATCTGAGCGGTTTGGAAACGACTCATTTTTTTATGCGGTGATAGCATAAACACGCGTATGCCTTTTTTACCACGCATCGCATACTCAGCAGCAGAGCCGGTATCACCAGAAGTTGCCCCTAAAATGTTGGTAGTTTTGCCTTCTTTGGTTAGTACGTATTCAAACAAATTACCCAGTAACTGCATCGCCATGTCTTTAAACGCCAAGGTCGGGCCGTTAGATAGACTAAGCAGATATAAATTATCTTTCAGCTTTAATGTTGGCGTAATGTCTGCAGCATTTTGGCCAGCACGAGTAAAGGCGTACACATCTGCACGGTAAGTTTTATCAATAATCGCTTTTAAATCCGCTGCGGGGATATCGTCAACAAAGCGCGACAAAATCGCAAATGCTAAATCGGCATATGACAAACTGCGCAATGCTGTTAAATCAGCATCATTGAATTGTGGGTAGGTTTCTGGCAGATACAAACCGCCATCTGGTGCTAGACCGCCCAATAAAATTTGGCTAAAACTTAAAGCAGGCGATTGCCCGCGTGTTGATATGTATTTCATTTAATCTCTCGTACTTCCGTCACCCCGATATAGATTGAGGTGACGATTAATCATTATTTGGCTAGCTCTTCCATACGGATGCGCACCACTTTACCACTAATCGCTTCTAGTGCTTCGATAGCGGCAATCGCGGCATTCATGTTTTTCTCAACAGTAATGTGCGTCAAGATCACGATATCAGCCTCTGTTTCGTTCTCATCCGGCTCTTTTTGCAACATGGCATCAATCGAGATGCTACGGTCACCTAGAATCTTAGTCACATCGGCCAACACTCCTGGTTTATCACTTGCACGCAAACGCAGGTAGTAGGCACTTTGTACTTCATCAATCGGCAAAATCGCCAAATCTTGTACTTGCTCTGGTTGGAACGCTAGGTAAGGCACACGCTGTGCGCTGGTTGCATCAATCAAACGTGCCACATCCATCAAGTCTGCCACTACTGCGCTGGCTGTAGGCTCTGCACCCGCACCAGCACCGTAATAAAGTGTTGGGCCGACTGCGTCACCCTTCACGACCACCGCGTTCATGGCACCATTAACATTAGCCACCAAGCGTTTCTCTGGAATTAAAGTCGGGTGTACGCGTAGTTCTACACCACTGTCGCTACGCTTAGTAATACCAAGCAACTTCACGCGATAGCCTAGCTCTTCAGCGTATTTGATATCGACTTGCTCTAGTTTAGTAATGCCTTCTGTGTAAGCTTGCTCAAACTTCATTGGCATACCAAAAGCAATCGCAGACATAATAGTCAATTTATGTGCAGCATCAATACCCTCAACATCAAAGGTAGGATCAGCTTCGGCATAGCCTAAGCGCTGTGCTTCGCCCAACACATCAGCAAAATTCAGACCTTTTTCGCGCATTTCAGTCAGAATAAAGTTTGTAGTGCCGTTGATAATACCAGCTACCCACTCTACGCGATTAGCACCCAAGCCTTCACGCAAAGCTTTAATGATAGGAATACCGCCAGCTACTGCCGCCTCAAAAGCCACAATGACGTTGTTCGCTTTAGCTGCTGCAAAAATCTCATTACCGTGCAAAGCAATCAACGCTTTGTTGGCTGTTACTACGTGTTTTTTATTAGCAATTGCTTTTAATACCAGTTCGCGGCTCAAGGTGTAACCACCAATCAACTCGACCACCACATCAACTGCGGGGTTATTCACCACTGCAAATGCATCGTCAGTCACATCTGCATCGGTAGCCAGTGCTTTAGCATTGGCTAGGTTTCTATCTGCAACTTGCACCACCTTGATTGCCACACCAGTGCGGCGTGTAATTTCAGATGCGTTACGTTTTAATACTGTGTATGTACCGCCACCTACTGTGCCTAAGCCCAATATCCCAACATTTAACTGTTTCAAGCTTTTGCTCCATCTAATTTTGATTCATGCTTTTTTCTGTAATTCTCTAAGAACCTAGCAATACGTTTAATCGCCTCGGTCAAATCATCCACATTCGGTAAGAACACCACGCGGAAGTGGTCTGGCGTTTTCCAATTAAAACCAGTACCTTGCACTAAAAGCACTTTTTCCTCTAACAACAAATCCAGAATGAATTTTTGGTCATCTTCAATCGGATACACTTTTGGATCTAACTTTGGAAACAAATACATCGCGGCTTGTGGCTTGGTACAAGTCACCCCTGGAATAGCAGTAAGCAACTCATAAGCAATATCACGCTGTTTGCACAAGCGACCTTCTGGTGCGACTAAATCATCAATACTTTGGTAACCACCTAATGCAGTTTGGATTGCTAACTGACCAGGTACATTGGCACATAAACGCATAGAAGCGAGCATGTTTAGGCCTTCTATGTAGTCCTTAGCATGCTTTTTCTCGCCGCTTAAAATCATCCAGCCAGCACGATAACCGCAAGTACGGTAATTTTTTGATAAGCCATTAAAGGTGACAAACAACACATCATCAGCCAGCGAGGCAATCGAGGTATGCGTGTTACCATCGTATAAAACTTTATCGTAAATTTCGTCTGCAAAAATGACTAAGCCGTGACGACGCGCAATATCAACGATGCCTTCCAGAATCTCTTGTGAGTAAAGTGCTCCGGTAGGATTATTCGGATTAATCACCACAATCCCGCGCGTATTGGCGGTAATCTTAGACTCAATATCTTTAAGGTTCGGCATCCAGCCAGATTCTTCATCGCATAGATAGTGACGAGCCGTACCGCCTGCCAACGTAACTGCAGCTGTCCATAATGGATAGTCTGGCATTGGCACCAAGACCTGATCACCATTATTTAACAAACCCTGCATCGACATCACGATCAACTCAGACACACCGTTACCAATGAAGATATCATCAACGGTCACGCCTTTGATATGCTTGCTTTGCGTGTAGTGCATGATCGATTTACGTGGTTCGAACAGACCTTTACTATCTGTGTAACCACCCGCTTTGGCCATATTGCGAATCACATCCTGCTGAATCTCTTCTGGGACTTCAAAGCCGAATGCCGCTGGATTGCCAATATTAAGCTTGATGATATGATGGCCGTCTTCTTCCATCTCACGTGCACGCTGTAACACAGGGCCGCGAATGTCATAACAGACATTGTTAAGTTTATTAGATTTATGTAATGGCTGCATATTGCGTGAATTCGTGCTTAAAAAAGCTTATTAGTGAAAGGCATTAGTTTACATTAGAATGAGGCTTAGGTTCAATTAAGCCTCAGACAATAAAGGCACAAATCCACAATGAAGTTACATTTAACTACCGCTGAAAATAACAACCTAATTACTGCGTATGGCGAAAGCTATATTGAAATCAATAAACAACGTTATACGCAAAACATAATTGTTATGCCACAGACAATACTGTCGGACTGGCATGTCGACAATGTAGATACTTTAAATAACTTACATTTCCAAGAAATTATCCAATTAAAGCCAGAAGTGGTCCTGCTAGGAACGGGTAAAACACATTTATTTTTACACCCCAAAAATCACCAAACACTCACCGAGCAAGGGATTGCACTCGAATGCATGAGCACCGCAGCCGCGTGCCGCACCTATAACATATTAATGAGCGAAGGCAGATTAGTCGCAGCTGCGTTGATCCTCTAAAAGGTTACGCATAATCTCATGTAAGCATTGATTTAAATAATCAACACAACATGACCGTCTAGGTGTTCTTATGAAATTTAAATAAAGAACGTTACTGAAACTTCCCCCTGTACATTTCAGGGATGGTGCAGAGAACACCTCCGCTTTGGGGCATAGGTTTAGCAAAAAATCTCTATTTTAGAGCTGGATTCTTACATAATGGTCGAACAGGTACAACTCATAGTCATTCGAGAGATGAAATTCTACAGATCACAGACCATATCATTCCAATCGAACATGGCAGAATTGAATCTTCACACCAAACTGATTAAATTTTTGTATGTTTAAATGGATAGTTTAAATATACATAGCTGACACAAGAGTATCTCCTTATGCGAATTTAGCAGTGATTAGTGTTAATTCAATATCCATAAGAACTTCAGGACTGATCAATCTAGAATACGGATAAAAAATCTTACGGATGCGGACTTAAGGTAACTTCCAAACCACGTCCAGTCACTTTCAGGTCTTTTGGATAATATTGGGTAGAGCCGACTTTTAAAGCATCTGGCTTCACCGTATAAAGATTAAGGCCGTTTAATAACTGGCTACCAAGCAATTTTGCAACACCCCCCATGGCGTCGCTATATTTAGACTCTATTCCGTCTATCAAAAAATCATCAATCGCCACATCGTTCAAAATGACGGAGTTAGTCGTAGAATCTAATTGTAAATTGCCAGAAATGGCAAGCTTACCGGCGATTTTCTTACCATTGATTTGATTCAATAATTGCGTGTCGAATTTTGTATACATCCGACCGGTTGCATCATCAAACTTCACATTGGCATTGCTTAAGCTGAGATCAAACACTTTAAGCAATGAGATGGGAACCACCAGCTTTTCATTCAACTTGGATTGAACTTGCTGTTGCGAGATATAAACCGTGTGATTGGAGAGACCTGCACAACCAAACAAAAACAAGAAAGGAAATATGAGTCCTAAGAATTTAGCTTTGATACTCATACTTCCTCACCTAAATAACCACTAAAAATGCATTACAGATTTTTGGTTGATAGCGTTAATGTTGCGTTAGTGCCGCCAAAACCAAAACTATTGGATAATGCTGTTTCAATTTTGACGTTTTCAATTGCAGTGCGCACGATATTTAAACCCTCTGCTGCTGGGTCTAATGTTTCAATGTTGGCAGAAGCTGCAATAAAATTGTTTTCCATCATCAACAAGGTATAAATCGCTTCATTCACACCTGCTGCGCCCAACGCGTGACCAGACAATGACTTAGTTGAAGCAATCGCAGGATTCTGATTTAGACCGTTTTCGCCAAAAACTTCACGAATCGCTTCCAATTCCTTGGTATCGCCAACTGGGGTACTTGTACCGTGGGTATTGATATAGTCAACAGGACCATCTACACCCTCTAACGCCAACTTCATACAACGCACAGCACCCTCACCTGAAGGCGCTACCATGTCATATCCATCTGAAGTTGCACCGTAACCTACGACTTCTGCATAGATTTTAGCGCCACGTGCTTTAGCATGCTCATACTCTTCTAGCACCAAGATACCGCCGCCGCCAGAAATCACGAAACCATCACGATTTGCATCGTAAGTTCTTGAAGCTTTTTCTGGTGTATCGTTGTATTTACTAGACATTGCGCCCATCGCGTCAAACAGGTAAGACAATGTCCAATGCTCCTCTTCACCACCACCGGCGAACACGATATCTTGTTTGCCTAACTGAATTTGCTCAGCACCCGCGCCAATACAGTGCGCACTAGTAGAACAAGCAGAACTGATACCGTAATTCACGCCTTTGATTTTAGCGCCTGTCGCTAACGTTGCCACAATACCGCTACACATGGCTTTAGTCACCATATAAGGGCCTACACGGCGGATACCTTTTTCAGCTAAAACAGCATTACTTTGTTCAATACTGTCAGTAGATGGACCACCACCCCCAACGATAATGCCGGTACGTACATTAGAAACAAGATCTTCGCCTAAATTCGCATCTGCAATCGCTTCTTGTAAAGCCAACCAAGCATAAGCATGGCCTTTACCCATAAAACGCAATAACTTGCGATCGATCAATGCCTCGATATCAAGATTTTTAATTGAACCAGCCACATTAGAGCGTAAACCACGCTCAGCGTATTCAGGTTGATGGGTAATACCAGACCTGCCATGACGCAAGCTATCTAAAACCTCAGCTTTATTGTTCCCCAGACTGGAAACAATCCCCATTCCAGTAATAACGACACGACGCATTATCGTGTACTCCTATAAAAATAAAATAGTTACATAAGGAAACAGAAACAAGCGGTTACGCAAGCGAATGCTGCGTTAACTCAATTACTTCGTGCTTCCTAAATTTTAAGTGAATATATTTTAACTGATTGTAACTAAAAGGTTAAAAGTTATCTGTACGCGTAAATAAACCAACGCGTAAATCTGTTGCTACATAAATTTCGCGACCATCCACTTGCATTGTGGCATCGGCAATACCCATAACCAACTTACGCATAATGACGCGTTTTAAATCAATGGTATAAGTTGCTTTTTTAGCAGTTGGCAGTACTTGGCCTGTAAATTTAACCTCGCCTGCGCCTAGTGCACGGCCGCGGCCAGGACCACCCATCCAACCTAAATAAAAACCAACCAGTTGCCACATCGCATCCAAACCTAAACAGCCTGGCATCACTGGGTCACCAGTAAAGTGGCAGTCAAAAAACCATAAATTAGGTGTGATATCCAGCTCAGCAATGATTTGACCATTGCCATACTTACCACCCTCTTCAGTAATGGAAACAATACGATCAAACATCAACATTGGCGGCAAAGGTAATTGCGCATTGCCTTCACCAAACATTTCACCGCGACCACATTTGAGTAATTCTTCTTTTGTGAAACTATTTTGTCTTTGCATAATTTTGTCTTTGTAAATGAGTTTTTAAACAACTATTTGCACACGACTAAGGAGCCATTAGGTGGCCACTTAATCCAACTTTCGCTATTTTCGCTGGAAAACCATTTTTACGAAAGCAATATTCACCTTTAATTGCTACTTTTATTCACTTTTTAACGTTTTCATTTCATATTTAGGATAAATTTTAACAAAGGGGTATACAGATCTGTTTACCCCTTCAAAAAAAACGTTTACCATGTGTTTTAAGTTCTCACAACCATTTAAAAAATACAGGAATTCTCGATGAGTGATGTTCAACTAGCAGATTGGCGCAACCATGCGCTTACTTTAGAGTCTGAAGTCAATAAAGTTGTGGTTGGCCAACAAACGCCAATTAGACTGATTACCACTTCAATTTTTGCCCGTGGTCATGTATTGCTTGAAGGTGATGTAGGTGTAGGTAAGACCACACTGCTACGTGCGTTTACGCGCGGCATCGGCGGTGGCTACCAACGGATTGAAGGTACCATCGATTTAATGCCTAACGACTTGGTGTACCACACTTACCTGGGTGAAGACGGCAAGCCACATGTGAGCCCAGGCCCACTATTGATGTCTGGTGAGAACCTTTCCGTGTTCTTCTTTAACGAGATTAACCGCGCACGTCCGCAGGTGCACTCTTTGCTACTGCGTGTAATGGCGGAGCGTAGCTTGTCTGCCTTTAATACTGAACATTACTTCCCGCACATGATTGTGTTTGCTGACCGCAACCAGGTGGAAAAAGAAGAAACGTTTGAGATTCCATCTGCGGCACGTGACCGCTTTATGATGGAAATCCCGATTGTGGTACCTAACGACGATGCGATTATGGAAGCGCTAGTATTTGACACTAAATTCCATAATGTAGACGCTTTAATCGACACAGTAAAACCTGATGTACTCCAATTCAACGAGCTTAATGCATTCTCCAGCGTCATTCAGAAAAACATTGAGGCAAGCGAAACACTGAAACAGTATGCCTTGAATTTATGGAAAGCAACGAAGACTCCGCTCGATTACGGTGTGAAAGTTTCTGGCGTTGATATGAATCGACTTGTGCTTTCAGGCGCCAGCCCACGCGGCATGAGTATGATGCTACGTGCAGCACGTGTTAACGCATGGCTAAATAACCGAAATGCAGTTCTGCCAGATGATATTCATGCGGTATTCCACTCTACGATTGCGCACCGCTTGGTATTTAGCCCAGTTTACGAAATGCGTCGCACTGAAATTGCACGTGAAATGTTATCTGGAATTGTGAATGCCGTTGCTGCGCCTTAATTTAGGCAAAGCTGAGGATTAAGTAACAACCGTTCTAGCAGGCAATCATTAACGACTACAGTGCCTGCTAGATCTTGGAGCCTAACATCAGACGAATGGTGTTAAAAGTAACCTAATCTACTGAATTTCTATATTGAATTTTATGATTGAACATATTAAATCTTTTGACTATCACATCAGCTGGAGATCGCGTGGACGACATCCCGGGCGACATTCCAGTACCCAGCGTGGGATGGGAATGGAGTTTCGTGGGCACACGACTTTGCTATCCTACCCTGACCCTCGCCGTATTGACATTCGCCAAACTATACGTGACCCGCTGGAACAGGTGTACGTTCGTCTGTTTAATCAGAAAAGTGCAACGCCTGTCTATGTCATATGTGATTTATCTGGCAGTATGAACTTTGGCGCTAAAAAGAGAAAAATCAAGTTAGCGGCAGAGATCTCAGAATCCATCGCGCAATCTGCAAGTGAGCACCATGATCCATTTGGCTTTATTGGTTTTGATGAGAAAGTGCGTGAAGACTGGATAAGCACGACCTCATTCAAATCGCACCACGCAATCGCGATGGCGGAGTCTTTAAAAGATTTTCATCCTGCACAAGTCAACTGTCACGGTATTACTGAAGTCTATCGCTATCTGCCACGCGAACGCTCTTTAGTATTTTTGATTTCAGATTTTCATATGCCGAACACTTTATTAGAAGAGGCACTTTCTAATTTGTTACGCCACCATATTGTACCCTTGGTGCTATGGGACTCAGCGGAATACAAAAACTTGCCAGAGTTTGGTCTAGTGAATGTTGATGATGCAGAAACTGGAGAGAAACGTACTTTATTTTTACGTAAAGAGTTACGTGAAAAAATTGTGCAATCTTTTGAGAATAGACGCAATGAAATCTATGAGCTATTCATGCGCTTTGATATGCCACCTTTTTATGTAGAAGGTGAGTTTGATGCAGACTCGCTGACAGAATACTTTCACCAATTTGTAGCAGCCTAAACCACTTAAAAAATAATCATGACCAAATACTTTAGAGACTTACTACTCACTGTTATGTTAAGCATTGCCTCACAGCAGGCACTTGCTATTGATAGTCAAACCTTGCCTGATGTTGATGAAGGCGTAGTCAGCATCAGCACGAAAGACCCTTTTAAACGTGTTGGTTACACTATCGGTGATGTCATCGAAAGAGAAGTGACACTCACGATTAAGGCACCCTATAAGCTGATTGAAACTTCCTTACCTATCGTGGGTTACGAAAAACGCTACAGAGGTAAGGTAATTGGCATTGAGTTAAAAAATATTGAGCATAGTAAAGTTGAGCACAAAGACTATGCGACGCATAAAATTAAATTGGCGTATCAAGTCTTCACTAACAGCGTTGTGGCTAAGAACGCTGCGTTAGGCCCTGAATATTTGAATTTGATCAATACAAAGGATAAGAAACAATTAGTTAAATATCGTATTCCTACTTTAGACATTGCGGTATCGCCATTGTCCATTTTTGGACAGGTGAAAGTAGAAAATAATATGAGCCCGTTTCTTGAGCCATTGTTAATCAAAGATGATCAAGAAAGAAAATGGCTCAAAGTTGCGTTATCCGTGCTCGCATTAAGTTTACTTGCTTTACTTTATATGCTGGGCAAGCATGCATGGTTGCCACGTATGGGGGGTAGTTTTGCAAAAGCTTATCGCACAATTAGAAAGCTTCCTCAAGACGATGCTGGTCTAAAAGGAGCCATCACTGCCTTACATCTAGCATTTAACCAAACGGCAAAAATGAGTGTTTTTAATGACAACATAGATGAGTTCTTAAAAAGCAACCCAAAATTCTCCCCTATCAAACCAGAAATTACGCAGTTTTTTGGGCTTTCTCGCCAAGTTTACTTTGAACCAAACGCAAAACATAACGTAGGTGAAAATCCATCACAATGGTTGTTGAAGTTTACGAAGCAATGTCGCGATTGCGAACGTGGGTTGATTCCAACCACCAATCGGGCAGGAGTATAAACCATGGTCTTTTCTCATCCATGGGTGTTGTGGCTGCTTCCACTAGCGTTTTTACCCTTGTTATTACAGCGTGCCCATGCCAAGCACTACTCCTGGGTAGACATGTTACCTGTCGACCCGCTTTCTAACTTAATTAGTCTCGTTCTAAAAATACTTGCCGTGCTAACCCTAATTTTTATTATTCTAGGTTTAGCAGCACCACACACGACCGAACAAAAGGTTGAACGTATTGGTGTAGGTGCACAAATTGCACTGGTGTTAGACAGAAGCGCTAGTATGGATGACCCATTTTCAGGTAGCGCAGACCATACAGGGAATCTCACTGTCGGAGAAACAAAATCTGTTGCAGCTGCAAGGCTAATCACAGCTTTCGTAAAATCTCGCCAGCAAGATATGTTCGGTATGATTACCTTCAGTAACTCAGCGATGTATGTACTTCCGTTGAGTGAAAATAAAAAGGCAGTGATTGCCGCTGTGCAAGCGACTGCGGGAAACGCATTATTTCAAACCAACATTGGCAGTGGTTTAACAAGTAGTGCTGGTTTGTTTGACAAAGTACCTGACTCTGGTTCACGCGCAGTGATTTTACTATCTGATGGTGCTGGCCGAGTCGATGCAAACACACAGCAAAAAATTAAAGATTGGTTTGAGCGTTTAAATATTAGTCTGTACTGGATTGTGTTACGCCAGCCTGGCGGGTTGAGCATTTTCGATACGAGCTTTGTTCCGGTTGAAGACCAGCCGTTGCCAGCCCAAATCGAGCTTCATGAGTTTTTCCAAAAATTCAAAACACCGTTTAAAGCCTATGAAGCCGAAGATCCAAAATCACTAGAACTTGCAATGAACGATATTAATAATCGTGAAAAGAAACCCATTAAATATTTTGAAAGAATTCCTGGTCAAGAGTATTCGAATATCTGCTTCATGATTGCAGCGATTATGATTGGATTGCTACTTGGCGTTAAAAGAATTGAGGTGACAACATGGCATTAATGATTAAAAACACTATACAGAACCTGATTTCATCCAAGAAAATTATGCATTTCTTTAATGTCAAAGTATTGTCTTGGCTGTTCACAATAACAGCATTACTTGCTAGTGCTGCCAGCATTTATTACTTTAATCGTATACAACAAATTGAAGCATTCAATACAGCTATCAGCACCGGAAAGCAGCCAAAAACTGACTTGCAAAGCTTTGAGGCTAAATTCTCAACTGCATATTGGCTCGCAAAAAACGAGCGCTATAAAGAAGCAACCCTGTTATTTAACAAAGCACTGAATGGTGCAACAGTGGAGCAAAAAGCAGCAATTCAATATAACTTAGGCAATATCTTTTTTAGACGTGGCCTTGCCATCGCTGGCACTAGCATGACGGTGCGTGATGAAGCAGAATATTTGTTAATGCAAGCCAAAACGGCTTACCAACTCTCGTTGAGACAAGACAGCTCCAATTGGAGAGCAAGGCACAATTTAGACAGACTTCTCACAATGTTGCCTGAAAACCCGACGCCAGGGGTTGGAGACAGCGACTCACCTGGTTTAATTATGGGTAATATCCCTGTTGGTTTACCTTAATTCGCAGCATACAAACCAACTAGAGACAAACACTGATTGATACATTATGCATCCAATTTATAATTACTTACGGCACCGCAAAGATGTCAGTCTATTACTGGCAGCTTTTTTACTATTAGTGATTGCTTTATTCAATCCAACTATCCCAATTAAACGCAATATCTATAGCTATATTTTTGCGGTAGATATTTCACAAAGCATGAACGTTGTTGATCAATCGATCAACGGCAAACCTGTTTCGCGACTAGCTTATACTCAGGACACATTGCAAAAGCTCATTAGCGAGCTACCATGTGGCACAAATATCAGTATCGGCCTTTTTGCAGGCGTTAGTGTTGCCGCACTTTATACGCCA
>CAZZDN010000033.1:0-16754 GCA_964652655.1 uncultured Methylotenera sp. | reverse complement strand
AAGTGCTAATGCTTGTTTTTAGCGGCAAACTCGCGCGCTAGTCTCGCTTGCTTCTTCAGACCGATGCTGACAACGCTAGGTAAGAAGCCGTTTAGCCAAGCAAAGAACGATTCAGGTTGACCAATAAACACCTCTTGTTTTTGCTGCTCGATTGCTTTAACAATAATTTGTGCCACTTTCTCAGGTTCATCTACGTTGCCGCCAGTTTTGGCTAACATTGCAAGGGTTGCGGCGTCGTTCATTGGGGTATTGACGCCGCGTGGGGCAATATAAGTCACGCCGATGTTAGTATCGACTAACTCACGGCGTAAGGCTTGTGAAAAGCCGTGGATAGCAAATTTACTCGCACAGTAAGTGGCGTAGTGTGGGAAGCCCAGCGAACCTAATATCGAGCCTATCATGACTAACTGCCCTTGATTGTTGGCTTTGAAGTGCGGCATTAAGGCATTGGCAAGTTGGATAGGGGCTGTGACATTCGTCTCTATCATTTGTGCAATGCGTTCAGGGCTTTGATCTTCAAATTGAATAAAATCTAGTACCCCAGCATTGTTAATCAGGATATCAACATTGCCAAATTGCAATGGCGCTTGTTGTGCAAGCTGTTGTGTAGCGCCTTGTTCTGCAAAGTTGGCAACGAGGGTTTTGGCATTGCCGCCCTTGTTGTGAATCTGTTGTGCTAGCGTTTCTAGCTTATTGCTATCACGCCCAACCAGAATAAGCTTAGCGCCTTTAGCCGCAAGTTGTAGTGCAAGTGGTTTACCGATACCACCAGTGGCACCGGTGAGTAGAATGCATTTGTTTTTTAGTTGCATAGGAACCCTATCAATGTTGCATGTATTCGGCTTTTATTGTACGGAATATATTGCCATATAATTGGTAAAATATTTTAGCGCTGTGTATCAAAGCCGCTTGGTCATCTGGGTTGGTGATTTGGTTCACTAGGCTTTCGTAAAAGGAAACGTGGCTAATATCTAAGGAGCCATGTGAAAGTAGATAGCTGAATGCTTTTTTAGGTAAATTGAGCGATTTCATTATCGTTTCACCTGCTTGTGTGGCAACGGCGGTACTGGTGCCTTCTAGTACAAGCACCATGCCAAAAAATCCAACTGGATTGACACGGTTAATCATGTCGTAGGCATAGGCGACCATCACTTCGGTTGCTAGGCTGGCGCTGGTGGCGGGTGAGCTGCTATTACGAACGGCCTCTTTGTCACCACCGCATGTTTCAATGTCATTAAGCACCCATTCTTGATGGCCCATTTCTTCTTCAATGTATTCGCCAATGGCAGTGCGCAACCATTCATAATGTCTTGGCAGGCGTCCGCCACATGCCATGAGTAGTGGGGTGGTGTGTTTTACATGATGGTAAGCTTGGGTTAAGAAGCCAACATAGGTAGCGTGAGTGATTTCACCCGCCGCCCCTTTGGTTATGAGCGGTAGGCTCAGCAGTTCTGCGCGTTCTTTTTCTGTGGCTTGCAGTAGTTTTTGATAAAAAGTCATGCGTATTGCCTTTCATAAAGTGTATTAATATTTTGTTGGTAGTATTGCCAAATAGTGTCTCTACGGATTCTGCCGTTTGCCGTGAGTTGTTGATTGGCTATTGTAAATGGTGCATCTGCAGTGAGCCATTGCGTGACTCTTGCGTAATCTGGCAGGTGCTGATTAATCTGCTCAATCGCTTGCTCAATCTGTGCACTGGAGCTATTGGCTCTTGGTACGATCACCGCAGTGTTCCATGGTTTGGCTTCACCAAATAATGCGGCTTGTGCAATGTAGGGAGAAATCGTGAGCTCACGTTCTATCCATTCTGGTGAGACATTACGGCCATAAGAGGTAATGAAAATATTCTTTTTACGGCCAGTGATGTAAACATGGCCATCTGCATCGATATGCCCGATATCGCCGGTATAGATGCGATTAGAGGTTGTGGCTGGTTGCCCCACGTAGCCTAGATAAGCGTTGCCGATGACCACGATTTCATGTTCGTTGGTGATTTCTAACTTGAGGTGTGGCAGCACTTGGCCTACGCTGCCAATTTTATGAGCGGTAGCTGTGTTTAGCGCAACGACAGAAGCACACTCAGAAAGCCCGTAGCCTTCATAGACAGGGATAGAGAGCGCTTGTGCACGCTTGAGTAAATTGGGCGATACCGATGCGCCACCCACGGCTAAAAAGCGTAGGGTATCGGGGTTCGCCGCACCTGCTTCAATTTTACATACCATGGCATTCAGTAGTTCAGGTGTAAAAATAGCGGTACTCGCTTGTGACTGTTCAATTGCCGCTAATAGTTTCTGAATATTTAAGCCAGATGCGCCGCTCAGGCCTACATCACTGCTGGGCAACAGTACGCATGTGGCACCCGCTAGTAATGGCGTATAAACACCTGCGACGTTTTCTAGTAGCGTCGCTAGGGGTAAGACATTAAGATGAATATCATTTGGCGTGACCTTGGTTGCATCGGCGATAGACTGCGCAACTTTCATCATGTTTTCTGGGCTGAGGCACACCCCTTTAGGGTTGCCAGTTGTACCAGAGGTATAGGTGATTTTTGCTGTACCTGCTGGTAGCGTGACTTTGGCTGATGCTTTTAGCTCAAATTGGGTAAGTGTTTTGCCCGCAATCGTCCATTCTGTTTTTTGTACAATTCTGTCTGCCAGTAGAGGTTCAAACAGGGCTGGCTGATCAGTCACTACGATATTGGCACCAGCATCTTGGATAGCGTGTAACCATTGTGCGCTGGAAAAGAAGAATGGTAACGGAATGAGCGGTAGATGACTTTCTAACGCTGCTAAATCTAGTACGACCCATGCTGGGTGGTTTTCTACTGCTAAAGCAATGGTGGTTTGCTGTTGGCTAAGCGTTTGCCAAGCTTGCATTTGTAATTGCACCGCTTTTTGCAACTCAGCATAAGTCAAACTGCAATCTGCCCCACGTAATGCGATTTTTTCTGCACTTTCGTTGGCTGCGTTTAGGTTTGTATGGTGTGCATGTGCCGCAATTGCTTGAAGCATTGTAGATTGATGAGTCATGGTTATCTATCCACCCCTTTAACTGCAACGACTTGCGGTGAGTTATCGTAGTAACTTCCCCATACCGCTTGTTCAGCAGGACTTAAGCGCGCTTTATCCGCAGCTTGTAGCGCGTAGACATCGCGCCCGCCTTTAATTAAGCCATTTTGCAAGCTGTGGTGAGCGGTCGCCACGCACCATTCGATGTTAATCTCTAGGCTATGTTGGATGATATTGGCGATTAACATGCCAGCATTGCGTGGATTAGAAACAGCCAAATTGCCGATTTCTGTAATTTGATTACGTGTAATTGTGCGATTAAAGCGATTAGACATCACGGTTTCAATCGGCGCATCTAAATAGCGCTCTAGAAACAATGGCTCTTTATCTGCTTTACGCATACCAAAAGCCGCGACTAATTCATTATGCTCATTTCGTAAGGTGATTAGTTGTGGCATGAATTGATGCACATCTGCGCCATAGGTGTGTGCAAATACATCATGAATGAATTGCTCAACTTCTTGGCGATCTGCTGCGCCGACTTCCGAGCATGCTATTTTAATGTTATCTGCACGATGCCTTTTGGTTGCCGCAAATGGGCGAGCCTGATAAGCGGCTTCTGCATTAAAAAATAGTGGGCTGGCATCAAAACTTAGGCTAAGCATTTTTTATTTCACCTCAAATAAATATGCTTAAACCTACGCAAAGAGTGTGCCGTTGTTCTGTTTTAGGCTTGATTGATGATTAAAAATGCAGGTAATTTTTAGTGATTATCAATATAAATCAATGGCTTAATATTTTAATGGTGGCTTAACTTTTACACTTGGCGATAAGTCGCAAGTAGTAGTCTTTTGCAAATAATTTGAAACAAGTCCTGCAAGAAATGTAGGTAACTTTCGTATTGCCACCTTAAATTCATACAAATATTGCATTTGTTATCGTGGTGGTGTTTTTAAAAAGTCCTATCAGAACAGTCGCTTATTGTGATGGCATAGAGATTGCACTATTGAGTTTTTATTTGAAAATAGTTCTTAATATCAATGCTCAATATGTTTAGATTCTTTCGTCATCAACCTTATACCGTTCCTTTTTCATTGCTCATTGCTGTCATTGCACTAAGCATTTGGCTGTTATTGCGTGTGGTATTAAGTATGCAAGTTGGGCTTTCACAGCTTTCACTTAAAGAGCTTGCGGGCATTTTTATCAACGGATTTTGGTTTGATTTATCTGCATTAGCTTATCTGATCGTGCCGTGGCTGTTAGTCGGATTGCTGATGCCTAATGCTTTACGTCAACAACCTTGGGTTATTAAACTAAGGTGGTTCTTAGCGGGTTTTCTGACTTTTTGCTTATTATTTGGTGCGGTATCTGAATATATATTTTGGCAAGAATTCAGTACCCGCTTCAACTTTATTGCGGTGGATTATTTAATCTATACCAATGAGGTGATTGGCAATATTCGAGAGTCTTATCCTGTGCCGTTAATCTTGGCAGGAATCGCTTTGCTGGCGGGGTTAATTGTATTTTCCTTAAGTAAATTCATACACTTTGATACTAAGCCACGCACCAGCAAGCAGCGTTTAGGCTGGGGTCTGGCCGCTATCGCCTTGCCTTTGTTGAGTTTTGAGTTTGCGAATGTAGACCAAATGGCGTTTTCAAAAAACGCTTATGCCAACGAATTATCTGGAAATGGCGTGTTTAGTTTTTCTGCCGCAGCAAGACGAAACGAGCTGGATTACGACAAATTCTATAAAACCATGCCACAGGCTGAGGCATTATCCGTTTTAAAGTCTGTTGGTGTAGTGCGTAAGACCACAAGTGCGATGATGGCAGTACAAAGCCATGAAAAATTGACCAGTGGACAACTAGGTAGTACACAGCCTTCAAAAATGACTGAAGCTTCCAATTCTGCCATGGGTCCGTTTAAGCGCCGACCAAAAAATGTAGTGCTGGTTTCTGTAGAAAGTTTATCGGCAGATTATTTAGGTACTTACGGCAACCAAGAAAACTTGACGCCATTCTTGGACCAATTGGCAAAAGAGAGCTTGGTGTTTGATAAGGTTTTTGCAACTGGTACCAGAACAGTGAGGGGCTTAGATGCGCTTTCCATTGCCATTCCACCAATTCCTGGTCAGGCGATTGTGCATCGCCCAAATACTGACCATCTTGCGACCATTGGTGAGTTGCTTGAAATAAAAGGCTACTCTACCTTTTTTATCTATGGTGGCTATGGTGTGTTTGATAGCATGAACAAATATTTTAGGGGGAATGATTATCAGGTTGTGGACCGTACCGACTTTGATAAAGCGACGATTCAAAGTGAAAATGTATGGGGCGTTGACGACGAGAGCTTATTTAATAACTCACTACGCATTCTTGATCAAAATGCGCAGTCGCATCGGCCATTTTTTGCGCATATCATGACTACCAGTAATCATCGGCCTTACACTTATCCACAAAACAAAATAGATCTGCCCCAGGGTAGTCGTCGCGGTGCTGTGAAATACACAGACTATGCGATAGGTCAATTTATGGCACAAGCCAAATCTAAACCTTGGTTTAAAGACACTTTATTTGTGATTGTTGCGGATCATTGTGCATCGGTTGCTGGCAAAACGAAACTTCCAGTAGCGAAATATCATATTCCACTATTTTTCTATGCACCTGACTTATTGCCAGCTGGCCATTACACTAGAATGGCGAGCCAAATCGACATTGTCCCTACTTTGCTCGATCTATTAGGCACGGCAGATGCCAAGCACTTTTATGGGCAATCGATGTTTAAGGCGGCACATGAGCAACTGCCAGAGCGAGCTTTCGTGAGTAATTATCAAGCATTGGGCTATTACAAAAATAATCAGTTGATTGTGCTATCACCTAAGCAGGAGGTAGAGGCCTATCAGGTAGATCCTGTAAGCTTTGAAGCTACCCCTGCGACCGTAGACAATAATTTGCTGAATGAAGCCGTGGCGTATTACCAAACGGCTGCCCGTGCATATAAGCACGGTGAGCTGAAAGAATTGATCGAGACACGTTAATTACAGTTTATTAAAGCCGGATTGGTGGTGGTTTCACCATTGGGCAGCAGCCAAAGCAAAGGTTTTACGCGGTTATCCAACTTGCATGCATCGGCATAAGCAATACTGCCTGCGGTTTCCTGCACGTAACGAATCGCAGCTTCGTCGGAATACAACACGTGCGGTGGAGAGATGCCATGGAAATATAAACCATTCCAGTAGTCATTTTGAGCACTAGGTGTGCTGCCCAATATACTGCTCGAAAATTGCAATCTGAGTGGGTTGTCAGACGGTAGATTAATCGGGTGAATACGTTGACCATTCGCCCAGTAGGTTTTTTTGCGCCAATAAATGAGTTTAAGCTCACCTAAGGAGAGACTCTTGTTTGGGTTGTCACTAGCGACAATGACAGCAATAGCTGTTTTGTCTGCGGCCATGCCTGTTGCTTGCAGACTTAGGCCTATTATCAATAGTAATAATGAGATGAACACGCGCATTAGAACAGTACCGCAAATGAAGCCAAGAAGCCGCGAGGTGACTCTGGTTGATCAGCACTGCCGCCGGTAAATTCCAGCTTCAGGAGTTGAGTGGGTTTGACACGCCAAGTGGTGCCGACTAGCCAACGCTGTTGATGACCTTCATCAGGGCGATGAAAGGTTTCAATGCGGGCGATACCAAACCAGTTGGTGCCAACTGGTAATGGCACCGCTGTTTGTAAATAAGCCCCGTAGCCACTCTTATTGTTGTGAGTGTCCCAGCGTTGAAAGGCTTCGCCCAAGAATTCTATACCGCGATGGGTGGTGATGAAATCTAGCCCCAGCATGTGGTATCGGGTGTTGAAGATATTTCGCTCGTCGAAAGACATTAAGTTGAGGCCGATATTGGCTTGCTGACCAAATGCAATACGTGCGCCTTTAGCGTTCCTGAATCTAAGGTCGTCGTCGTCATCATCTTGATCCAAGTCTTTGAGGGTTTCGACGTAGATAGCGTAATCGATTGCACTATTGCCCAGTGGTATGGCACCAAATGCCATGACACCGTTAGCCGCTTTTGGGAATAGTCTGCTGGTGGCAATTGGACGCGAGCTAGTCCAGACCAGTGGCGAGGCGTGTAGTTGATTCCAGCGGCCAGTGGGCGTTAAAAAACGGCCACCACGTAAGTTGACTTTGTCGGATAAGCTATAGTCGAGATAGAAACGTTCTAAATCAACGTAGCTTTGCTTGGTATTAAATTTATTATCGTCATCCCAGGAGAGCGGGTTTTCTAATTCTAGTTCGCTAAAAAATTTAAAGCGGCTTTCACTTTCCCAAGTCAAAATCAAGCTGATCTCATTAATCGTAGCAGTGGTTTCTGATTGGCGGGGGACGGTAATGCCTGCGCTGGTGTAGCCACCTAATCTAAAGCCGTCTGTAAAGTTTTTTTCAGCGGGCGCGGCCTCATCTGCATACGCAGCCTTGCACAGCAACATGAGCAGGACTACACTGCCGATACAGAATTTATGGATTAGATGCATGATTTTCCAAGTTTGATATCTGCGATAACGTTTTTGAAATGAAGTGCACAGGTTGAAACGAAATGCATACACGAATTATATTCGATAACGTAAGACAATGTGTTGTGGTTGCTTGCTGATAAGCGACTAATCGCTTCACTACTATTACTACTATCAACTATTACTATGATCAACAGATTACAGGTATAAACAGTTTACTGGTTTAGGCGCTCATTATTTTGAATCAAGCTTTTGTAAAATCAATGTCAGTTAAAAAGTTGTTATTAGTCGGCTTTTTACTCTCAGCAATGTTACCCATGTTGATGATGACATTACTCACATTCTTTGAAGCGCGCACGGTGCTGAGAGAAGAAATCGTGCGTGATATGCAAACACGTGCCAATGCTGCTACGCACCAGGTAGACGACATGATGTTTGAGCGTCTGCAAAATATTGTTTCCTGGAGCCGTTTGGAAGTGATGGATGAAGTCGTGATAGGCGACTTTGACAAGCGATTATCTAAGTTCCTTAACGAGCTTAAGGTGAGTTATCGCGGCGTTTATCAATCGATTTATGTCGTCAATAATCAAAATGTGGTGGTCGCCTCGAGCGAGCCAGCAGAGATTGGCAAGCCGGCGCATGCGGTGTCATTGTGGCAGCAGATTATATTTGCAAATCGCACCGTGCGGTTGTATCAGCTTGCTGAACAGAAATTGCCGATGTCCAGCGATATCTTGGATGTCAATCAGCAAAAGGTAGGTACTTTGTGGGTCGTGTTTGATTGGCGTGCCATTACTAAAATTTTAGATAACACAGAAAATCAGGGAAGTGCGGCAGCCTTGATGAATATGGATGCCACCACACCAGAAACGCGTATGCTGGCAGAAACGAAGCATTGGAAAAAGATCATTGAAGCACATGATATTTCAGTGGATTCAGCTACGCCCCCTACAGCAGAGCCACAGATTTTTAACTGGGTGGTTTCTATCGCACAATACCGCTCTGTGGTTATGGCGCCAGTGCATCGCATGGGTTATATGTTTATCTTATTGTTGATTGTTACCGGTGTGCTGGCAGCGGTATTTGCAGTGCCATTATCTGCGCGTATCACCAAGCCTCTAGCCGAGCTAACGGATTACGCCAGCCGTTTTATGCGCTCTTCACAGGGCGCACCACCAGCAGTGGAAGGCCCTGCAGAGGTGCGCGCTTTGTCCACAGCCTTTGGCAAAATGATGGATGACTTATCACTTTCTAAGGAAAACTTAACGCGAGCTGCTAAGCTTGCGGTTGCTGGTGAGATGGCGGCCGCCATGAGCCACGAAATTAGAACGCCTTTAGGGATTTTGCGCTCGTCTGCTCAAGTGCTGGCGCGTGAAAAAGGCTTGAGTGTAGAAGGCCAAGAGGTCGTGGCCTTTATCAATATGGAAACCGAGCGTTTAAATAAATTGGTTTCTACGCTGGTTGATTCTGCGCGACCACGCCAGCCTGAATTTGCACTGCATGATATTGTGCCTTTGGTTGAGCATGCGGTGGCAATGCTGCGTATGCAGGCCAATAAAAAGGATGTTAATCTAGCCATGATGGTTGAGAATCGTGCGGAAACAGGCTCTATTATCGTGGAGTGCGATGCGGAGCAGATTACACAGGTATTGCTCAATTTGTTGCTGAACGCGATTCAAGTATTGCCAACAGGTGGCCAAGTTGCCGTCTCCATTATTGATGCCCAACAGCATGTGGTGATTAGTGTGGCCGATAATGGCGCAGGTGTCACTGAAGCACAAAAAGAGCAAATATTTGACCCTTTCTTTACTCAGCGCCCTGGGGGTATTGGGTTAGGTCTGGCAGTGTCTAAGCAGATAGTGACCGCTCACTTTGGTTCGCTCACCGTACAGAAGAGTACGCTTGCGACTAGTGGCGCAGATTTTAGAGTGCAATTACCCAAACGCCAATTGCTTGGCGATGCCTAATAATAAAAAGCGAGTGTTATGTCAGAACAAACGAAATATATATTAGCAGTAGATGATGAACCCAGTATGCTACGTTTGCTAGAAATTAGCTTGCGTCAGGCAGGTTACCAGCCATTGACTGCAAAAGATGGCAAAGAGGCATTAGAGGTGATTTTGGCGCAGAAGGTTGACTGTGTCGTTACCGATTTACACATGCCACGTATGGATGGCTTGCAGTTACTGAAAGAAATTCGGAAAACAGATAGTGAGCTTCCAGTGATTATTGTCACTGCTCAGGGTGAGATTAAATCGGCGATAGAAGCGATGAAAAACGGCGCGTCAGATTACATTTTACGACCGTTTGATTTGGAAGAACTCGAGCTTGCTATCAAACGTGCTTTATCTTTTTCACGCTTAGTGGTGGAAAACAAATTTCTGCGTGAAGAAAAAACTGTCAATGCCGGTTTAATTGGTAACAGTCCGTTGATGCAACAACTCACAGCCTCTATCCGGCAAGTAGCACCAGAAAAAGCAACGGTACTTTTAGCGGGTGAAACTGGCACGGGCAAAGAGGTGGTTGCGCGTGCGATTCATGCGGCTTCACCGCGCAGAGAAGCTTTGTTTGTTGCAGTCAACTGTGCCGCGATTCCCCATGAAATGCTGGAGTCAGAGTTATTTGGACATGAAAAGGGTGCGTTTACTGGTGCAGTGAAAGAGCGCATTGGTAAGTTTGAGCTGGCAGATGGTGGGACGTTGTTTTTGGACGAAGTCACAGAAATGCCGATGCAGTTGCAAGCCAAATTATTACGCGCACTGCAAGAAAACGTGATCCAGCGCTTGGGTGGCAATCGCCCCATCTCAGTGGATATTCGTGTGATTGCTGCAACAAATCGTAATCCGCTCGCAGCCATTAAAGAAGGCAAATTACGAGAGGATTTATATTACCGGCTGAATGTATTTCGTATTGATTTGCCGGCACTTAAAGCCCGTCTCTCAGATATTGAAGCGCTGGCAGAATATTTCCTTGCAAAACGCCGTGTCGCCATATCTGATCAGGCGATACAGGTGCTGATGGGATATCACTGGCCTGGTAATGTGCGTGAGCTGGAAAATGTATTAGAGCGTGCGGCGATTATTAGCGGTAATCAAATCATACAGCCCGAGCATTTGCCTACAGAAATGTTAAATTCTAATGGTGAATTCGCGGCAACTAATCCAGCTACGCATGGACTAAGCATGACTGAATCAGCACAGACCGCATCAAGCAACACGTTGTCTCTGCCCAGCGCGGTAGAGGCGTTGGAGCGAGAATTAATTGCTAAAGCATTAGCCACCACGAATGGTAATAAAAGCAAGGCTGCTAAAGTGCTGGAAATTAGCGAGCGCTCATTGTGGTACAAGCTTAGCCAATATGGGATTGGCTAGAGGGATTACCAAGCACTGCATGATGTATTTTTAAGTAGGTAAGGTGTTGCGCGAAAGTACCTTAGCCAATAAGCACTTGCGTTATAATTAGCATTAAATAAAACATATGGTGAGTATCAATATGACACAGACAGCAAAAACGGTAGAAAGCGCTCAATTCAACTCTCAATTCAATACCCAATTCAACATTGGTGAAGCGCGATTTAACATGATTGAGCAGCAGATTCGTACTTGGGAAGTATTAGACCCAGTCGTACTCGCTGTACTAGATGCCGTGCCACGTGAGAAATTTGTTGCTGAATCGCAAGTAGGGCTAGCGTTTGCCGACGTAGAGCTACCAATCGGTGAAGGCCAGACCATGTTGTCGCCAAAGCTGGAAGGCCGCATTCTGCAGGCGCTGAACATTAAAAAAACCGATAAAGTGCTGTTAGTGGGAACTGGTAGTGGTTATTTGGCTGCATTATTGGCGACGTTAGCGCAGCATGTGCATGCGGTTGAAATCTATCCAGAATTATCCAATACCGCGCAATATCGTTTACAAGCGCAAGGTATTCACAATGTGACGCTTTATGTGGGTGATGCGGTGAACGGTTTCCCAGCGGCCGCGCCTTATGATGTGATCGTATTTGCAGGCTCCTTGCCATTGCGTCCTGTCGCTACAGAAAAAATGTTGAATGTAGGCGGACGTTTATTTGCAGTGGTTGGTCAATCACCAATCATGGAAGCCACACTGACCGAGTGTGTCAGTGAAGGTGCATACCGTCATGAAACAATCTTTGAAACTTGCTTGCCAGTGTTAGAGAATGCACCACAGGCAACAAAGTTTGCCTTTTAGTCACGGGTGTTGTTGAAGCGTGGGTATGCCCAAGATTAGCCTTAGTTTGTTAATTAAAAGTTTTTTAGTTAAAACAACATTGTTATTGCTAGCATTTGCACTTGATGTGAATGCTGAAGATAAACCTTATTCGTTGATTGAGGTATATCAGCAAGCTTTGGAAAATGACCCCAACTTAGCCTCTGCTTTAAGCGCTAATCAAGCTGCACAAGAGGTGATTGAGCAGGCCAAGGCGCTATATCGCCCTACAATAACGCTCAATGCGGGTGCAAGTGCCACGCAAACAGATATTCGGTTCTTAACTGGGTTTAACCCATTTAGAGCCGAAGGGCGCTCCAATTTCGAAGGTTACAATTACGGTGTGCAGGCGCGTCAGCCGATTTACCGTAAAGATAGCTTAGTGCAAATTGACCAAAGTAAAGTGCAGGTTAGCCAAGCCGATAAGCAGCTTAATTTGAGCAAGCAAGATTTAATATTGCGGGTGACGCAAGCCTACTTTGATGTGTTGTTGGCGCAAGATAAAATCACCCTAATCATTGCGCAAAAAGCCGCGATTTTAAGCCAGCTAGAGCAGGCGAAAGCTAACTTTGAGGTGGGAACAGCAACCATTACCGACGTGAATGAGGCGCAGGCACGTTTTGATTTAGTATTAGCGCAAGAAATCGCTGCAATAAACGAACACCAAATTGCCAAACACGCAGTGCAAGCAATTACTGGCAGAGCGCCCCCCAAGCTGGCAACGGTAAGAGCGGACTTGGTCGCTACTGGCTTATCCCAAGATTTGCAGCAGTGGTTAGAGGTAGCAGCCCAAAATAACTTAAATATTCAGATTCAACAAGATGCTCTGGCTATTTCGGCGCAGGAGGTGGAGCGTTTGCGCGCGGGGCATTTACCGACATTAGATGCGGTAGCTAGCCATACGAACAACTATGCTAATGGCAGTGCAAACGGCCTTGGCAGTGAGCTAAAAACCTCGACTATCGGTTTGCAGTTGGAGATTCCGTTGTATCAGGGCGGCGCTGTGAGCTCGCGTGTGCGTCAAGCTGTGCTCAATCAGCAAAAAGCCCAAGATGATTTGCAAATCGCTCGCCGCAGTGCTGAGCTAGAAACACAGCGCGCGTATCTCAACTTAAGCTCCAGCATTGCGCAGGTAAAGGCGTTTGAGCAGGCTTTGATTTCTAGCCAAAGCCAATTAGATTCTACTAAGTTGGGCTATGAGGTGGGTGTGCGTACCAGTGTAGATGTGCTTAATGCGCAGCAGCAGTTGTTTACTGCCAAACGTGATTTATTGCAGGCACGCTATAGTTATCTTGTGAATGTGGTACGCCTAAAAGCTGTTGCTGGTGTGGTTGCAGAGCCAGACTTGGCAGAAGTGAATCAACAATTGGTTGTAGGGGCTGGCTAGCATGCAATCTTTACTGCAAAAGGCGAGTGCCAGCTTAAGTCAGTTAGCCATTGTAGATGTGCAGGCCAAATTGGCACCAGCCATGCCTGAGCAAGAGATGCAGGCGGTGATTAAGAATTGCGGTATCTTGTTGCAGGCTGCCAATCTGTTAAACGTAGCGCACATAGTCACGGAGCAATATCCCAAAGGCTTGGGGCATACGGTGCCAGAGCTGGCAACTTTTATTCAACAACCACCCATCGAAAAGATTGTTTTTTCCTGCGTTGCAGAACCTAAATTTAACCGCCACCTCACGCGTGATCATTCCCAAGTGGTACTAGCGGGTATGGAAGCCCATATCTGCATTTTGCAAACAGCGCTGGATTTGCTCAGCATGGGTAAACAAGTGTTTGTGGTGGAAGATGCCATCATTTCACGCAACGCTGCTAACAAGGCAAACGCAATTGCAAGAATGCGTAGCGCTGGTTGCAT
The DNA here is from genome assembly GCA_964652655.1 of uncultured Methylotenera sp. Classification (GTDB taxonomy): domain Bacteria; phylum Pseudomonadota; class Gammaproteobacteria; order Burkholderiales; family Methylophilaceae; genus Methylotenera. Next base: position 3,155 of record CAZZDN010000033.1, on the reverse strand, counting down.
CATCACTAACACTGAGTCCGTTGTATTTGAGTGGCTGGGTGTAGCATCTGGCGATGCATTTAAGGCGATTAGCAAGTTGATACGCTAATTTGCGTTCACTTTAATAATGCTTTATTTCTGTAAGCTTTATTAGGCCTTTTTCTTAGTACGTATTTTGAACTGATGTATCGCTTTAAATACGTGTCGCTTTAAATATAAGCTTTAATCAGGTTCAAAGTTTTTTCTGTCGCACCACGGTTGCGTTCACTGAACTGTAAACCCGCTTCACCCATCGCTTGTCTTTGTTCATCCTGATTAAATAGTGACTGTAGTGTTTGGGCAAGCTCGGTTACATTTTGCACACGGCAGGCCGCCCCAGCAATTACCGCCATTTGTGCGGCTTCTTCAAAGTTAAAAGTATGTGGGCCGATTAACACGGGTTTGCCCATGCTACAGGCTTCAATCAGGTTTTGCCCGCCAAAGGGTAATAAGCTACCGCCAATAAATGTAGCATCGCAAGTGGCATAGTAAGTAAACATTTCACCCATAGAGTCACCGAGCAAATAACTCACACTGTTTAAATCTTTGGCTTCACAATTTGTTTGGCTTAGATTGCTGCGTCGTAAAAATGCGAGGTTGGATTTTCTTAAAAGCTCAGCCACTTCATCAAAGCGTTGCGGGTGTCTAGGCACAATTATGGTCAGTAAGTGAGGGATATTTGCCTGACGCACCGCTTCTATTATGAGCGCTTCTTCACCGTCTCGCGTACTACCCGCTAAAAATACCGGGCGCCCTGCACCTAAATTTACCCCTAATTGTGTGCGTAATTGCTTAGCTAAATCGTACGCTTCCTTTTGTGGAGCAACATCAAATTTGATATTGCCGGTGATGCTGATATCTTGGGCGCCTAATTGCTTAAGGCGGCCAGCATCCGCTTCAGTCTGTGCGCCAATTTTGCTCAAAGACTGCAAGCCTTCGGTTAATACTTTACCTAATTTTTGGTAGCCTAATGCTGATTTTTCGGAGAGCCTGGCATTCGCTAACACTAAAGGAATGTTGCGTTGTTGGCAGCCTGCAATCAGGTTAAACCAAAGTTCGGTTTCCATCAGTATGCCAATACTGGGCGAGAAGTATTTTAAAAATCGATTTACTGCAAACGGGACATCATATGGTAGATAAACCCTAGTGACGCGTGTGCCAAATAACTGCTCGCTCGTGGCGCGACCTGTGGGCGTGGTATGGGTCAGCAGTAGCTGATGTTGCGGATATTGGCCTAACAATGCTTTCACTAAAGGCTCTGCGGCGCGAGTTTCGCCGACAGAAACACAATGTAGCCATATGACAGGTTGTTGCACTGCTACATGATAAAAACCGTAGCGTTCACGCCAGTGTGCTAAATATTCAGGTTGCTTTCTGCCGCGCCACAACAACTTTAGCGGTGTGAAAGGCAGTAATAGATAAAGCAGGCATGTATAAAGGTTGCGCGTCATGTCATTAATTTACTGGGTTATTAGGAGCCAGCAGGAGCAAGATGGATTTGTTGTATTTTCGCATAAATTTTTTCATATAGTTTTTTAAGCGTAGTCAGCATCAATTTAATTTGCTGAATTGCCCTAAGTCAACACCGATGCGGTGTTGAAATTTGGCAAGAGGAATTTGCAATTTTTAACAAAAATATTTATCGAAAAACAGCTTGACCTACCACTACAGAATGATTAAATTATCGAAAAAACACAATATATAGTGGTTAATGCCTGATTGAGGTGGTGCAAAAAAGTTAGTGTGCGCTTACCATCTTCAGCAACGTTACCGTTAAATAATACAGACTTATCTCATTGTTTAATCGCTGATTTAAGTCTACCAATAAGAGGGTTAAATAATGCTAAAAGCTGTAGATACTGCTAAGAATTCAACGACAGAGGTTGAAAAAGAGATTCCAGTACAACCTGTGTCGCTGGATATTTGGGATAAAAAATATCGTTTGAAATCTAAGCAGGGCGACAATGTTGATGCTGACATGGATGCCTCTTATCTACGCGTAGCGCGTGCTTTAGCTGATGTAGAAACTACAGAAGAAAAACGTGCAGAATGGCATGAGAAGTTTCTATGGGCATTGCGTCGCGGTGCCATCCCTGCTGGCCGTATTACTTCTAACGCGGGTGCGCTAGAGCACAAACCAGCGACCTCAACCATTAACTGTACTGTTTCTGGCGTTATCTCCGACAGCATGGATGATATTTTAGGCAAAGTACATGAAGCTGGTTTAACCCTTAAAGCAGGTTGCGGTATTGGTTACGAGTTCTCTACCTTGCGTCCAAAAGGCGCGTTTGTGGCGGGCGCTGGCGCTTACACCTCAGGTCCATTATCCTTCATGGATATCTACGACAAAATGTGCTTCACCGTCTCTTCTGCGGGTGGCCGTCGTGGTGCCCAAATGGCAACCTTTGATATCTCACACCCAGATGTGACCGACTTTATCAAAGCCAAACGCGAAAATGGCCGTTTACGCCAATTCAACTTGTCATGCTTAATCACTAAAGAGTTCATGGAAGCAGTAAAAGCGGATGCTGAGTGGAAACTGGCATTCCCTGTGACCGAAAAAGAATCCATCATTGATGGGTTGAACGTGAACGACGAAAGCCAAGTGGTATGGCGCGAGTGGCCAATCAAAGGCAAATACCTGACTAAAACCGATGGCGTAGATGCTGGTAAAGTCGCTTGCCGCGTGTATAAAACCATTAAAGCACGCCGTTTGTGGGATGTGATTATGTCCTCAACCTACGACTTTGCTGAGCCAGGCTTTATTCTGATCGACCGCGTGAACGAAATGAACAACAACTGGTTCTGCGAAAACATCCGCGCCACCAACCCATGCGGCGAGCAACCATTGCCACCTTATGGCGCATGCTTGCTAGGCTCAGTTAACCTGACCCGCTTTGTGAAAAAACCATTCACAGATGAAGCTTACTTCGACTGGAAAGAATACCGCGAAGTGGTCGCAATTTTCACCCGTATGTTAGATAACGTGGTTGAAATCAATGGCTTGCCATTGCAACAACAGCGCGATGAAATCATGCGTAAACGCCGTCACGGTATGGGCTACCTAGGTTTAGGTTCTAGCCTCACCATGATGAAAATGAAATACGGTGAAGAAGACTCAATCAAGTTCACAGAAG
>CAZZDN010000032.1:14088-17031 GCA_964652655.1 uncultured Methylotenera sp. | reverse complement strand
GCGACCTCAACCTTGGCAAGGTTGCGCTCTACCAGCTGAGCTATTCCCGCGTCGTTGTTACGTTGTGTCATCGTTAAGACAGGCGCCATTATAGAGAATTTGAAGATATCGTCAAGTACTAGTTGCGCATTTTTTACTAAATTATTTGCGGTTTATTTTTGGCATTGCAGCACGTAAATAATAAGCCATTGATAGCAATGTTAAAAATGCCGCGATTACGATTAATACCTGTCCAAATAATTTAGTAGGAAATATACCGACATTCGCTATCTCAATACTATCCCAATATAATAAAAATAGAATTGCTAGCATTTGTACTGCAGTTTTCACTTTACCGATCATGGCAACCCCTACACTACTGCGCTGCCCCTCACCTGCCATCCATTCACGTAATGCACTAATCGCGATTTCACGGCCAATAATAATCAATGCAACTACCGCACCAACACGCTCGAACTCTACCAACACGATTAATGCAGCTGCGACCATCAATTTATCAGCAACCGGGTCTAAAAAAGCACCAAATGATGAGGTTTGATTCAGCTTGCGGGCTAAGTAACCATCTAACCAATCTGTCAATGCAGCAACGGCAAAAATAGCGGTAGCAGTTAAATTAACCCAATGCGCTGGAATGGCACCAAAAGCTTGCGGATTGGTTGGCAAATAAAAAATAATGACAAATACCGGTATCAATAAGATACGGAGCCATGTCAGCATGGTTGGGATATTGCAAGTCATATAGTGATATCCAAAATAGTTACAGTTGTTAACGTTTGCTTAATGCAATTCGCCATATATTTTTTCAGCCAAACTTTGGCTAATGCCATCAACGTTGGCTAATTCGTCAATACTAGCATTTTTTACGCCTTCTAAGCCGCCAAAACGCGTCAAGAGCGCTTTACGTCGCTTAGCACCAATGCCTTCTATGTCTTCTAGACTAGAGTGTAATCTTGCTTTGGCACGTTTGGCACGATGCCCAGTGATTGCGAAACGATGCGCCTCATCTCGAATCTGTTGTAGCAAATGTAAACCTTTATTGTCCTTTGCCAAGTTAATCATTTCACCAGTGTCTGAGAAAATCATCGTCTCTAAACCCGGTTTGCGATCTTCACCTTTGGCAATACCCACTAATAGAATGTCGTCGAGTCCGACTTCCGCCATGACCTCAATTGCAACACCAAGCTGTCCTTTACCGCCATCAATAAAAACTAGGTCGGGACGCTTACCCTCGCCTGCCGCAACTTTTTTATAGCGTCTGGTGAGTACATCCCGCATGGCTGCATAGTCATCGCCTGGAGTGATGCCTGTAATGTTGTAACGTCGGTATTCACTATTCTGCATATCACCGCGGTCAAATACAACACAACTAGCAACGGTGGCCTCACCCATGGTATGGCTAATATCAAAACACTCCATGCGCTCTGTACTCTCTGGTAAGTTTAAGGCTTCCCGCAGTGCTATCAACTTCGCTGTCTGGTTAGCGGAGGTGGCTGCACGCTGACTTAATGCTAACTCAGCATTGGTTTGTGCCATCTTCAACCATACACGCTTATCACCAATCGGGTTGATATTGATTTTGACTTTACGCCCCGCTTGCTCGCTTAGCGCCTCTTCGATCAGTTCGGTTTCAATTTTAACGCCAGCCACAATGAGCGGCGGCGTGTTTTGTGCAACATAATGTTGCATTAAGAAAGCCTCCATACTCGTTTCTAGCGTTTCGCCTTCTGAGTTTTTTGGCATGTAGCTTCTATCACCAAGATGGCGGCCACCTCTTATCATCACCAGGTTAATACAATGCTGACCTTGCAGTTCTGCACACGCAATGACATCGGCATCAGATACGTTAAAGTCGCTGACAAACTGTTTGGCTTGTACCTGACGTAATGCCTGAATTCGGTCTCTGAACACAGCAGCGATTTCATAATCCTGATTGGCAGCTGCTGTATTCATTTGTTCAGCAATGCTATCCATCACCTCTGTAGTCTTACCCTGCAAAAACATAGCGGCTTGATGTACATCGTTACGATAGTCGTCTTCAGAAATGAAGCCTACGCAGGGTGCAGTGCATCGTTCTATTTGATGTTGAAGACATGGACGACTGCGGTTTGCGAATACGGTATTCTCGCAAGTGCGCAACTTAAAGACTTTTTGCAGCAATTGAATGCTTTCACGCACCGCGACTGAGTTAGGAAACGGCCCAAAATACTGGTGGCCTTTACGTTGCGCCCCACGGTGAAACGCTAAACGCGCATACGCATCAGACGTTAACGTGATATATGGGTAAGACTTATCGTCGCGAAATAATACGTTATAGCGCGGCATTAAGCCTTTAATCAGGTTATTTTCTAGCAGTAAGGCCTCTGCCTCGCTACGTGTGACGGTTGTTTCTATGCGTGCAATGTTACTGACCATCATCCGCGTGCGCGGGCTTGGTAAATTCTTATTAAAATAAGAAGAAACGCGCTTTTTGAGATCTTTAGCTTTGCCGACGTAAATTACCTCATCGCTTGCGTTAATCATGCGATAAACGCCCGGCAAATTAGGCAAATTCTTTAAGATAGGTTTGGGATCGAACATGAGCGTATTTTACAGCCCATTGATTGAATTAGTGTAAAACGGTCACGGTCAATCTAGCGAATAACGATTGACCGTGAGAGTCAGCCAGTAAAGAAATTACTCTGAAACCTTTTTAAGATTCTCTAAACCAGATTTGAAAATACCTAAAATAGCAGCTTTTGCTGCTGCATCATCTTGACCAGCTGCGCCTGGGTTTGCTGGGTCTTTACGTTTAAAGTTTGCACTCCAAATCACTGTAGTTTTACCTTCAGCTTCTTTAAGTTTTAAAGTCGCACCATATTCACGCACTGGCAACACGCTTTCTGTGATTTCATACTTCATGGTTTTAGAAGCCGCATCATAGCTAGTCAGCACTTCATTAATTTT
>CAZZDN010000032.1:0-13988 GCA_964652655.1 uncultured Methylotenera sp. | reverse complement strand
TAATGCTACAGCGTGTGTGCAAAAACTTTGCACATCAACACTACGTATCCAATAGCTCGCCTGCAATAGCCCAATCTTCGTAGGCCACTTCTTCAAAGGTAATGTAGGTATAAGATTTTGGCTTATGCGCAACACGTTCTAGTGTTTCAGTAATTTCTTTGGCAATTTGTGCTTTTTGCTCACGCGTGACTTCGCCAGCTAATTTAATATTCACATATGGCATGCTTTATTCTCCTTAAATTGAAAAAAGTATTCGTACCTATTTAAAAGCTCAAGCTACATAACTAGGATTATTCAAACAACTGATTCTTTCATGCCTGGCAAATAGCTTCCTTAAGTTAATGAGAAAAACAATAGTCGTTGGCATCTGGCAAATATTGTGTACTCGATTAATGGTCGTGATGTTCGTGACTATGTTGCTCATGGTTTTGATGCTCATGATGATGGTCATGTGGGTGATGATGATATTGTGTTAGCTGACCTTTTAAAGTTAAAAAAATGTCACGTATCAAATTTAAAGTGAGTATTAGTAACAGCAATGAAATCAATAGTGACAAAATCGGATCGATTAACATCCAGCCAGTAAAATAGATGACCACCCCCGCGACCACTGCGGCAACAGAGCCGAGTAAATCGCCCAGCACATGCAGAAACGCTGCGCTGTTATTTAAGCTCTCTCCATGGTGGTGTGCCTGATGATGCAATTGTTTGGCTACCACCAAATTAACGATTAAACCGATAGTGGCAATCACCATTAAGCCCATGCCTTGCACATGATGTGGCTGTTTAAAGCGAGAGATTGCCTCAACTACAATAAAGATGACCACCAATAACATCGTGATTGCGTTGATGATTGAAACAATCAACTCTGCATAACTCACGCCAGAGCGATGGCGTGCAACATGCGCACGCCTACCCATGACAGATGCCATCCAAGCGAGCCCCAGCGCAGCAACATCTGAAAACATATGCCCAGCATCGCTTAGCAGCGCCAACGAGCCGGTGTACCAACTACCAACCGCTTCCACGATGGCAAAAACAAGAATAAGCAAAAAAGGAACGAGATAATGATCGTGATCATCATGCGTGTGGTGAGTGGATGTATTCATAAGCTAAATGCTAACCCAAAAATATAGGATAATGTCGACTTATCACTATTTTTCATGACGCTATGCTCAGTTACCGCCACGCATTTCATGCAGGCAACCACGCCGATGTGCTTAAGCATTATGTGCTAGGCCTAGTGCTTGCCCACACAAAACTAAAAGACAAACCATTCTGGTACATTGATACGCATGCCGGTGCTGGCATGTATAGCCTGCAAGAAGGCTACGCAACTCAAAACCAAGAGTTTGAAGAAGGTATCAGCAAGCTAATATCCGCTAAGAACCTTCCAGCACCGCTCCAAAATTACGTGACACAAATACAGTCATTTAATCATGAGAGCACACTAAATTTCTACCCTGGCTCACCCATGGTGGCTGAGTCCTACATGCGCGCAGATGACAAAATGCGGCTCTTTGAATTGCATCCCAACGATTACACCTTGCTGTCAGAAAACTTTGCTGGCTATGGCAGACAAGTCAAAGTGGAGATGCAAAATGGCTTTAAAGGCCTAAAGTCGTGCTTACCTCCACCGCCAAGGCGTGCAGTGGTGTTAATCGACCCACCTTATGAGGATAAGCAGGATTACCTTTATGTGGTAGATGCTATTAAGGATAGTTTAAAGCGCTTCCCGACCGGTAGTTATATCGTTTGGTATCCATTATTACAGCGCCCAGAACCAACTGAAATGATTGATAGCCTATTCGCATTGAACTTAGCCAACTGGCTGCATGTAACATTATCGATTGAGGCACCTTCATTGGACGGATTTGGCATGTATGGGAGCGGTTTGTTTATCATTAATCCACCGTGGACCTTACCTAAGACTTTGGCAGAAACCATGCCTGTGCTAACCGAGCTGCTCGCCCTTGATGCAACAGCGAGTTTCACTTTAGATAGCGAGATTGAATAAAAACATAGATTCAAACTGCTACAATATATGCGATTTATTCCAAACGCTAAATCATTCGTGTCTAGGCGACAAGGCGAAGACCCTGCTGTAGCAAGGCAAGCTGAAGGTAACAACGACACAAATGATTTAAAATTGGTGGTTTAAAATTGGAATTACGTTATTTATTTAAAGGCTTTTACATACTATGCAACAAAAAACTAAACAGCATGCTACTGCATACAAACAAGGCAACATCATGACCAACATTTTATTTGGCAGCCGTTGGTTACAATTGCCACTTTATTTGGGTTTAATCGTCGCGCAGGCGGTTTACGTGTTCTTTTTTGGCGTTGAACTGATTCATCTGGTATCAACTGCCAACAAAATCGTTGAAGCAGATATTATGCTGATCGTGTTGGGTTTGATTGATGTGGTGATGATTTCAAACTTGCTGATTATGGTGATTGTGGGCGGTTATGAAACCTTTGTATCACGCCTAAACTTAGAAGGTCACCCAGATGAACCAGATTGGCTATCCCACGTGAATGCCAACCTATTGAAAGTAAAATTGGCGACCGCCATCATTGGCATTTCGTCCATTCACTTGCTAAAAACCTTTATCAACGCGCAAAACCTGTCAGATAAAGTATTGATTTGGCAAACAATTATCCACATGACTTTTGTGTTGTCTGCTGTAGCGATTGCTTACATTGATAAGCTGATGTCACACGCATCTCAACCAACAGAACACTAACTGTCTAATAAAGCAGCACCACGCGCTGTGGTGCTGTTTCCACATGATGCACAGTAAACTTGTGCACAGTAATCGTCTTCTCGTTTTCAGTTTCTACACTCACGCGCCAGTCGCCCTCGGCTAAACTACTCTTATAAGTGTAGCCTCTAAAGCCTTCATAACGCCCGCCAGACATACTAAAACCAATACGAGACTGCGTCACCCAGCCCTGTTTTTTGTCGTAATGCTGCCAACGGTGATATAGCTTAGCTTGCAAGCCCGGCGGCGCAAAGATGGAAGAAAAACAATACACCCTTTGGCCTGCCGGCATTTCTAAATCATTGCTGGTTTTACGCCAAAGCATCCACCAAGGCGATGCTTGTTGTGACAGTCGATATTGACCATTCGCCTTTTCCAACGCAAAAGCCATCGCCACATCTCGCTTCACTAAAGGGACTGGTGGAATCATATCTACCGCATAAGCCAGCATGAGTAGCACTGCAATCCCAGCGACAGGCTTGATACTCCCTAAATGATTAGGCGTTTTTCTATAAAGCCAAAAAGCTAAACCCGCACCCAATAGCGTACTGAGATAAAACCACACAGCGTGAATACTGCCTAATAAAAATGGCAAGGCAAAGTTAAACAGCAACATTGCACACAAGCCAAACATAGACCAACTCAGGGTAAAGCGCTTATATTCGCTTTCCAAAAACTCATTAGCTACCAGTAAGCCCGCAAGCACTAATGACATCAACCAAGCCAACCAATGGCTAGAGCTTTTAAAATACAGAATAAACAACGCACTAAACAAACTACCAAACAGAAATTGCAGCAAAAAGTAAGGTAAGCGCGGTGAGTAAACCTTTCTAAATACAGAGACTAATTTGCTTTCACTATTTTCCAACGGAATTGGGCGGCCAATCAGATACAAAATGACTGCTGCACAAAACAAGTAACCAGCAAATATCCATAAATCTAAGGGCGCGACATTACGACCGATGGTGAGCGCATCCCACACGAAACCGCCCACAAAAAACACAGCAGGCATGACATCTGCAAGCTTACGTACATGATTCACCGCAGTATTGGCTAATTGGCTAAAAGACATATCAAAAAACACGCATTAAATTACAGAAAATGACCAATGACATAGCCAATAATAATCCCGATGATTAACGCAATTGTTAACCCGCGGTATGTGAGGACATCTTTTGAATAGCCGCGCCTAATGGCGATAAAAGAAACAATATAACCAATCGCATTCAGCAACCAAATGATAGAAAGGCTCAACACCTTCACGATTAAAGGGCCAACAACCGGCACCAAACCAATAATGCCTAAAATCCACACAAAAACATTAGACACTACACCAAACAGCAAGACACCAGCCCCAACTGCTTTGGCATCCCAGCCGAAATACCATGCAACACAGATCACCGCAACCAGCAACAGACTTAACGGCAACATCCGCTTCCAAGCATCACGCTTTGGTGGCTCAATCGCATCAATATCAAAAATGTGTTTTTGGTCCATAGACAACTAACGTTAGTGATGATGCAATGATTCTAGCATTGAACCGTGCTTTTCGATGATTGCTAACTCTACAAATAATCCGCGCTTACAGCATTCACCATACAATTGCAAAATAAAACAGAAAACAAGAGTAGCTTGTCATCCATAAGCACAATAATTATAAATAGATAACGATGAACAGATGGTTTTGAGTTAGCCCCTTCTGCCGCGCCTGTGTTGATTAGGCTTAATGGGAGATATCGGCAAGTGGTTGTTTGAGTGCTGAAAGCACGAGTTTCCGCTTGCCGCCCATTGAGGCTAAACAACGCAGGAAACAAGCGGCAGGGGTAGCCTTTTCTTTGGTTTCTTTCTTTTGGCTACGCAAAAGAAAGAAACTCGCTAGTCGGGCGAGACCGACAGGTTAACTAGTGAGGAGTTGCGTGGGTAAACAAGTTACCCACTCTACTTGACTTGATATCGCTCCTTGATGGTGCTCCGGGAATTGGGCACAGCGAGCGTTGAAGTTTGAATTAAAGGCTAGCTTTAGCCAGCCTGCTTGTGATGGGTTAGACTAGTTGGCTCTATTGCCCATAAGGAGTCTTCAGTACTAGAAATTGGACTAATGTGACTAACCAGTAAACCGCCGCACTTAGCCCCAGAAACATGAAGAAAAGAACTGTTCCTCTTATCCATGGAGACACATATCGCACCCACATGAGTTGTACATTCTGCGCAGTGCATTCCGCGCTCCTTACTACCAAAAGGGCGGGAAGTTCTGCGTTAATAGACATAATTTCAATGCCAATTTCTTCTTTAGGCGACAAATTATCGAATATGAGAATGTGGCGACCGTCTTGATCACTATGAACTTCATAGTGTCGAACGGGCCACAGATTTATGTACTGAGGCTTCCAATTAAAAACCAACTCAATTTGGTGTGCAGTTTCTCTTCCTGTATTTATTACTCTAATTGAGGCCGTTCTCACCATTTGTGTTGGCTGAAGAATATTGCCAGCTGAATCTCGAATCGGCTCTTGTACTAAGAAATTAAAAAAGTGAGGGCTCCCCCAAATCAACTTAGCCTTTGCTTTTATACCAACGTTTAAGAACCATGTAATAAATGGTACTAGGATAGATACAATCTCTTTACCATATATGCTGAGAAATTCCATAAGAGATCCTGTGAAAAGCCTAACGTGAATTAGCCATGCTATTTGACGTGCATCTTTGTGTCAAACCAGCATGGCTAATCATTTTAAACCTAATGAAAACTTAACGATTTACACCGCCTCAGCAATCGGAATCACTTTTTTACCGTTAGAAAGTGCTTCTAAAGATGGTGTGTAATCCGTCATTTGATTGAAATTCAAGTATTTATAGATTTCAGCCGTGTTAGCCAATTTGTTACCTACCGTCTCCAAATACTCTGCATGGGTCGGCATACGGCCCAATTTAGCACAAACCGCTGCCAATTCAGCTGAACCAAGATATACACGTGCATCGCGACCCATTCGGTTATCAAAGTTACGCGTGCTGGTTGAGAATACGGTGGCTTTATCGGCTACGCGTGCTTGGTTACCCATACACAATGTGCAGCCTGGCACTTCAGTTCTAGCACCAGCCACCCCAAATACAGAGTAAACACCCTCGTCACGTAATTGTGCTTCATCCATGCGGGTTGGTGGCGCGATCCATAAACGTGTAGGAATACCGCCTGAGCCTTCTAACACCTTAGCAGCTGCACGATAGTGACCAATGTTAGTCATGCAGCTACCAATAAAGACTTCGTCAATCTTATCGCCTACTACGGCAGATAATGGCTTGATGTCATCTGGGTCGTTAGGGCATGCTACTAATGGCTCGGTAATCGTATTAAGGTCAATCTCAATCACGTGCGCGAATTCAGCATCTTTATCCGCCTCTAATAGCTCAGGCTTAGCCAACCAAGCTTGCATGCTGGCAATACGGCGTTGTAATGTACGTGGATCTTGGTAACCGTTATCAATCATGTTTTGCAGCAGCACGATATTTGAGTTCAAGAATTCGATGACAGGCTCTTTGTTTAATTTAACAGTACAGCCATTCGCTGAACGCTCAGCTGAAGCATCTGCAAACTCAAACGCTTGCTCTACTTTCAAATCTGGTAAACCTTCAATTTCCAGGATACGGCCATTAAATACGTTCTTTTTACCTTGTTTGCCTACTGTTAGTGAGCCCTCTTGGATCGCAGCGTAAGGAATCGCATTCACCAAATCACGTAAGGTAATCCCAGGCTGCATTTCACCTTTGAAGCGCACTAACACAGACTCAGGCATATCCAACGGCATCACGCCCATGGCGGCAGCAAACGCTACCAAACCAGAGCCAGCCGGGAATGAAATACCAATCGGGAAGCGAGTATGTGAGTCACCACCAGTACCAACGGTATCTGGCAATACCATGCGGTTTAACCATGAGTGAATCACACCATCGCCTGGGCGTAAGCTCACACCACCACGACTGCTCATAAATTCTGGCAAGCTGTGTTGCAATTTAATATCCACAGGTTTTGGATAAGCCGCAGTGTGGCAGAAGCTTTGCATGACTAAATCAGCACTGAAGCCCAAACAGGCTAGTTCTTTAAGTTCATCACGAGTCATGCCGCCCGTCGTATCTTGTGAACCTACGGTAGTGGCTTTAGGCTCGCAATAGGCACCTGGGCGCACGCCTGTACCTTCAGGCAAGCCGCATGCTCTACCCACCATTTTCTGTGCCAAGGTGTAACCCTTGCCTGTATCTTTTGGTGCGATCGATTGAATAAACAAATCAGACGCTGGCAAACCTAGCGCATTGCGTGCATTGGTGGTTAAGCCACGGCCAATAATCAATGGAATACGGCCACCGGCGCGAACTTCATCTGGCATGGTGGTTGGGGTTAGCTCAAATGTGCTAATCACTTCACCCTGCGCGTTTAACACTTGGCCTGCATAAGGCTTAATTGTGATGACATCACCCATTTGCATTTTTGACACATCACATTGAATCGGCATCGCGCCAGAGTCTTCTGCAGTGTTAAAGAAAATTGGGGCAATTTTAGTCCCTAAAATCACACCACCAGTGCGTTTGTTTGGGATATTTGGGATGTCATTACCCATATACCACTGCACTGAGTTGATGGCAGATTTACGGGATGAACCAGTACCCACCACATCCCCCACGTAGGCAAGCGGCAAACCTTTTTGTTTTAAGGTTTCAATGGTTTTTAGGCCATCAGGCATTTTGGTCACCAGCATCGCTTTTGCGTGCTGTGGAATATCTGGGCGGCTCCATGCTTCTTGCGCTGGGCTCAAATCGTCAGTGTTGGTTTCACCATCCACTTTAAATACAACCACTTTAATTTCTTCAGCCAATTTCGGCGCATTGGTAAACCACTCTGCGTTTGCCCAAGACTCAATGAGTTTTTTCGCATGCACATTGCCTGCTTTCATTTTTTCATCAACATCATGGAATGCATCAAACATTAAAATCGTTTGCGACAACGCGTTTACCGCGGCATCCGCCATAGCAGGGTTCGTTGCAGATAAATCTAACAGGCCAACCAAAGCCTGCACATTGTAGCCACCTAACATGGTGCCTAATAAAGCCACGGCTTTTTCAGCGCTGACTAAAGGCGATACGGCTTTACCCTGCGCAATGTCTGACAGAAAAGCAGCTTTTACGTAGGCAGCCTGATCAACACCCGCTGGTACGCGATTTTCAAGCAAATCTACCAACAGATTCTCTTCACCCGCCGGCGGGGCTTTGAGTAGCTCTACAAGTTGGGCAACTTGTTCTGCTGATAATGGTAATGGAGGAAGTTGTTGTGAAGCACGCTCTTGCACGTGCGCTGCATAGGCTTTTAACATAACGATTTTCTGGTTAGATTTCTAATGGATAAATTCTAATTAAAATAAATCAACGAGTTATATAAATTTAAAGTTAAATAAAAATTAAATAAATAAACTAATTAAATAAAATGGTGTTTATTATAAACTAGCTTAGCTGAATGTTTGGTTTACGCCTGTTGATTCATGCATTGGTAATGATGATGACACTTTCAGCGCGCACTCAATCACAAAATCAAACAAACAGTCAGATTAGTTTGTTAACTGCGTCACCCCTGCAAAAGGAGTGCCGCAACTAGTCCCTTTAAGCGAAGCTTCGAACCTGTCTAAAACTTCACTTTCATAGCCTTTGCCATGCTTGAGCTCTAAAAAAGCACGCACTTCACTGGCATCAGCAAATCCGTTTTTATCGGTATCCATCGACACCACGTTTTCTTCAACAGTTGGCCCTGTGTAACGACCTTCGATATCGGTCAATACATCTAGTATCGTAGCGGCATGTGCAGGGACTGTCGCCATTAAACCAAGTGTCAAACCAAGCAAAACAGCCATCAAATTAAACCATTTAATTTGATGGTCAAACTGCGTAATTTTATGCAATTTCATCAACTTACTCCTTTATAGCAGTTAAGAGTAAAATTCTAGATAATAATTCATTCAGTCTACCACTTAACCTAATGATTAAATTCAATCGCGGGATTAAATTCACTAGTAAATAGTGAGTGGTAGTCACTAACACTAAAAATTAACTAGGCTGAATGAACCACTATCACCTCATCAAGCGATGTACGCTTTGCTATCTTTTGCTGCCACTCAGCAGGGCCAGTGGTATGCACAGAACTACCGCGGCTATCGACAGCAACCGTCACAGGCATATTCTGCACCGTAAATTCATAAATCGCTTCCATGCCTAAATCGGCAAATGCCAGCACTTCTGCTTTTTTAATCGCTTTGCTTACTAAATAGGCTGCGCCACCCACGGCTGTTAAATACACTGAGCGATGCTTAGCGATGGTGGCAATCGTTTCTTCTCCCCGCTCCGCCTTACCCACCATGCCTAACAGCCCAGTTTGGCTGAGCATGGCTTCGGTAAAATCGTCCATACGTGTTGCAGTGGTGGGGCCAGCTGGGCCTACGGCCTCTGCACCCACGGCATCGACAGGGCCTACGTAATAAATAAACCGGTTAGTAAAGTCGATGGGGAGCTTTTCACCATTGTTGAGCATAGTCATCATACGTTTATGCGCAGCATCTCTGCCCGTGAGCAATTTACCGCTTAACAGCAAGGTCTGCCCTGGCTGCCAAGCTTCAATTTCCCGCTGAGTAATCGTATCTAAGTTCACTTGTAGCGATTGGCTGCTTGGTGCCCAGTGCACGTCTGGCCAATCACTCAAGCTTGGCGCTTCTAGCACAGCTGGGCCACTACCATCCAACTCAAAATGTACGTGTCGCGTTGCGGCACAGTTAGGGATAATCGCTACGGGCAAACTAGCCGCATGGGTTGGATAATCCAGTATTTTGACATCCAACACCGTGGTTAAGCCGCCTAAACCTTGCGCACCTATGCCTAGATTATTCACCTTTTCATAGATTTCCAGCCTTAGTGCATCAATTTTATTCTGCGCACCTTTGGCTTTGAGCTCGTGCATATCAATCGGCGCCATGAGCGACTCTTTAGCTAGCAACATGGCTTTTTCTGCGGTACCACCGATACCGATGCCCAGCATCCCGGGCGGACACCAGCCGGCACCCATGGTGGGGACCACCTCCAATATCCAATCCACGATACTGTCGTTAGGGTTGAGCATGGCCAATTTGGCTTTATTTTCACTACCGCCACCTTTGGCCGCGATGCTGACCTCTACTTTATCACCTGCTACTAATTCCACATGCACTACCGCTGGGGTATTGTCTTTGGTATTAGTTCGCTTACCGGCGGGATCACTCACGATGGATGCGCGCAGTTTATTTTCTGGCAACAAATAAGCCCGGCGCACACCTTCATTCACCATTTGCGCTAATGTCAGCTCAGCATCAAAACGTACACTCATCCCTACTTTAACAAACGCCACCACGATACCGGTATCCTGACACAGTGGGCGCTTACCTTCTGCACACATACGCGAGTTGGTCAAAATTTGTGCAATTGCGTCTTTGGCAGCTGAAGACTCTTCTTGCGCATAAGCGGTAGCTAACGCATGAATGAAGTCAGCGGGGTGGTAATAAGAAATATATTGCAAAGCATCGGCAATGCTCGCAATGAAGTCTTCTTGTTTAATTATCGTCATCGTATTGGTTTATCGTGTTGATTTTGCTGTGGCAATCGTTGCGTTGATATCTTTACGTAAGATTTTACCATTCTTAGTCCGTGGGAAATCTTTTGCTAGATAAACCGTTTTTGGCGATTTATAAGCCGCCAAGTGTTGCTTGCCAAAGTGTAATAAATCATCTGGCGTGATGCTGGCCTCTGGTTTCAGAATCACATAAATCACCACTAGCAGTTTATCCTTCTCGATTTCCTCACCAATGGCGGCACAATCTGCCACATCCGGGTGACCTTTATACACGCGCTCGATTTCGTAAGGCGAAACGCGATAGCCGAAGCTTTTAATGATGTCGTCTTTACGCCCTAAGAACCAAATATATCCATCTGCATCATATTTCGCGTAATCTCCGGTGAAAAAGTAGCCATCATGTTTGTATTTTGCTGTTTCTTCATCCAAATTCCAATAACGCAAAAACAGGCCTGGATCGCTATCGGTGACGCAAATCATGCCTTCCTCACCCGCTGCTACCGGCTCACGTGTCTCTGGGTTAAGTAATTGAATTTGATGGCCAGGCTGCGGGAAGCCCGCTGAACCAGCACGAATAGGACGAAAGGTGCTTTGTGACAAGTAGTATGAAAACTCACTCATGCCAACAGCTTCATAAATATCCAAACCAAAACGTGCACGCCATTGGGTTAACACTTCATCAGACAAGTGCTCACCAGCGCTCATATAGTGGCGCATGCTAGGCAGTTGCTCTTTAGCCGTTGTGGTTTTTTGTAAAATTTGACGGTAGATAGTTGGCACACCGATAAAAATAGTCGCCTGGTGCTTTTGAATTAAATCTAGCCATTTTTGCGCATCATTTTTACCCTCATGCACAATCACGGTTTTACCCAAATACAACGGATCCATCAAACCCGTGCCCAAGACATAAGTCCAGTTGAACTTACCAGAATGCATGATTCTATCTTGTTGCGCAGTACTGTAATTAAACCAGTAC
Source organism: uncultured Methylotenera sp. (assembly GCA_964652655.1). Lineage (GTDB taxonomy): Bacteria > Pseudomonadota > Gammaproteobacteria > Burkholderiales > Methylophilaceae > Methylotenera. Next base: position 2,611 of record CAZZDN010000032.1, on the reverse strand, counting down.
TGGGCTGCAGGTTGGCGCCCTAGCAGAGCGCGATGTGCATGCAACACACCCTTAGGATAGCCAGTAGTACCAGAGGTATAGACCAAATAAGCAGGGTCTTCCGACTTAGTCCGTGGCATAGCATCCACGGCTTTTACATTTGCCATGGCCTGTTGCAAGTCATGCACTGCTAATTTCCCAGCCTCTGGCATTTTCGTCAACTGTGTTAACAACACATGATTCAAATTAGGTGTATCGCCCAAAGCACCTTCTAACTGTGCCTGCATCCCTGCCCATGCCACGGCATCGGTCACCAATACGGTAGCACCTGAATCTTTTGCTAAATAGGCAACTTCTTCTGCGGTCAGCAAAGTAGAGGTAGGTACGGAAATTGCACCCATTTTCATCGCACCTAAGAACGCAATCGGATAGTCCAAACTGTTAGGAAGGCGAATAAGTACTCGATCACCCACTTTAACACCAAGATTACGCAACACTTGCGCAAACAAGTCGGTTTTACGCGCCAAATCGTTGAAGGTGATGGTAGAAGTACCTAAGGCATCATCTTCTACTATCATCGCAATTTCGTTCGCTTGCGCCGTACCTAAGTGACGGTCTGAGCAAGCCACGCCAATATTAAAATACTCTGGAATTTGCCAATTCCACTTTGGAAAGTCAGTCAACATTATAAAAGTACTCCATATGGCCAGTTTTCTCGCACAACCTGTGCAGGTAGCAGTTGTAAAACGTGTAATGCAAATTCCATATCGCTGGATTTAAGTGCGCGTAGCGCATGCGCCCTTAATAACGTTTGCAAAGCCTTACCAAACATTGGCGGGTCTAGCATCTCGCCTTCAAACTTAATGGCGCCGCCCAGCAAAGCATCCGCCTCTATCGCAGCCTTTAAGATGCTGACTTTCTGCGCAACCTCAGTTGGCGATGGCGTATAGGCGGTTTTACACAGATGGATATGTCCGGGATGAATGACTTGCTTACCAGTTAAGCCCATTGCGGACTCTTTACACGCATGTTTATAAACCACGCGCGACTCGTTATCTCCATGCAGATCTAGCCAACGGCGCACATCGTGCGGCTCTAGATATTTTTCCGGCATGGCACTGGCACCGATTAATGTTTCTACACCACCAATCACACCTTTACCAGCGATACGTGCTTCAAACATCAAGGTGTTCATATAGAACTGGAGCTCATCAATCCAGTTTTCGGGCGTAATCTGAATCCCCATCGCTTTTGAAAAGTCATGAATCCCAAACACCACATGCTTTACAGTTGTGTATTGCATTAAATCTGGCGCAATTTTTAATGATTTCGGGTGCTCAATAATGGGCTGTATCGTAATGTGCGGGTTGACGCTCAACAAAAAGCTGGAGAGATCACGCACTTCAGCAGCACCGTAAGCCTCGCCTGCTTTTGCAAGCATCACGACATCAATATAGTCACCCATGTCGCGCACTAGCTGCATATCCAACTCATACTCATCAGTTCTAAATGAATTGGCACGAATAGCAATCGTGACACGCTCGTTCATTTTGCGCAGCATTGGCAACTCTTGGCGCAGAAGATCACGACTCATGGCTTTTTGACGACAGCCGTCTTCCAAGTCAAAAATGAGCGTGTGTGCATGCGTGTAGTGTGCATGCTTCTTCATACGGGCAGAAGCTTGCTCCATATCCTCATAAATACCCAAGCTTGGCGCGTATTTCACTGGCGGATAGTACAACTGTATGCCGGGCCAATAATCACCGAGCGCTTTAGCATCGAAAGAGATTGGCTCTTCACCTATGTGCATCATCATGTTATTGAGCCCCTTGTAATTGGTTGAATCTGGCATCTCTTATTTTGCCAATCATGGCATTTCTTGCTTTTTCTTTTGCACTGGTTGAAGTTGCCAAAGCGCCGGCATTGTTTATCAACCCCCAGAACTCGTTATCTGGTAAAGCTAGCAAGGCGTCAAATGTCTGCAACTCGTCTAAAGTCAGCGTATCGTATTGATAGAGCACGAAATTTTGTAACACAATATCAAGCTCTAGCAGACCTCTTCTGCAACGCCATGCAAAGCGTCGTTGCTCTGCCTCTCTTAGAATTTCCGCGTTCATCATCATGGCACCTCAAATGGCTTTAATTGATACAGTTTTCTTGATTGATTTTGCTTCTTTTGCTCGTTCGATTTTCAGGTCTTTAATATTGGCAATCGCAGCATTCGGATTGAGTTTTTTTGGGCACACATCTACACAGTTCATAATATTGTGGCAACGATACAAGCGATATGGGTCTTCCAAATTCTCTAAACGCTCCGCTTCTGCCTGATCACGAGAATCCACAATAAAGCGATAAGCCTGCATCAATCCGGATGGCCCAACAAATTTGTCAGGATTCCACCAGAAGCTTGGGCAAGCTGTTGTGCAGGCACCGCACATAATGCACTCATATAAGCCATCTAACTTCGCCCTATCTTCTGGGCTTTGCAAACGCTCGGTTTCTGGCAATGGATCATCGTTTATCAAATAAGGTTTGACTGAGTTATAGTGCTCAAAGAACTGTGTCATATCGACCACTAAATCACGAATCACCGGCAAGCCAGGCATCGGGCGTAACACCACTGGCTCCTGCA
>CAZZDN010000031.1:0-17131 GCA_964652655.1 uncultured Methylotenera sp. | reverse complement strand
ACAAACTTTACTTTGAGAATCTGAAAAGTGTTTAGGAAACTCAGGCCGTACCAGTGGATATAATCCTGGGTCAGTTTTCCAGTGCATTAGTGCACTTTACTACCATTTGTTTGAAATATCCATAATATTAGTCATTTAAAGGGATTGGACGCGATGAGCCACAACGCTAAAACAGCTATGCAAAACTCTGAAGGTCGCTTATATGACCTAATTGCACAGAGATTGTTGCCAGATGCGAACAAGGCTGAAATAGATCAGCGGCGTATTTGGAATTTGTTTGGTGAAGAGTGGTGTGTGATGATGACGGACTTGGCGGGATTCTCTCGTCGAGTTGCAGAGTATGGCATCATTCATTTTTTGCAGACGATTTACGAATCAGAGCGCTTGCTGTTACCGGTAATTGAGCAACATGAAGGCTTTTTGCTTAAAACGGATGGGGACTCATTGTTGGTGATTTTCCGTAAACCGCAAAAAGCATTGCAATGTGCAATGGTGATGCAACAAGTGTTAGTTCCATACAATGAAGCTAAGCTTGAGCAGGAAAGAGTTCACCTTTGCGTGGGGCTGGGCTTTGGTAAGATCTTACGTGTAGGAAATACGGAAGTATTTGGCGCAGAAGTGAATGCTGCATGTAAGCTTGGTGAAGATGTCGCTAAGCAAGGTGAAACACTAGTGACAGAGGCGTTTCAGCAGGCTTGTACAGACTTTGCTGGCGTCACCTATCAAAAACTTGAGCATGCGCCGGCTGGCGCAAATGCCGCTTATAAAGTCATTTTTTCTTAGCTAAGATTATTACAGCTATCTTTTTGCTTAGAAAATGCAAATTTAGTAAGTGCTTTTTTCTTTTAAAATCATTGGGGTAATGTGTAAGGTGCCGTTACTATGCCCTACCATGATTTGCCCATCTTGGATGGTGCAACTGACGTCAAAGCCGCGTTCTGCAATGTTCGCTAACGCTTCAGTTTCTGGCAGATTAATCACTGTTAGATTATTTAACTTAAGTAAAGCTTTGCTGTTTTGCTCCCACCACATATCGGCAATTCTGCCACCATAAAGCACGACGGCAACCTGCTGTGCGCGGCCTACGGCTTTGCGAATATCCTTTTCTGTAGGTAAACCTACATCTATCCACAGCTCGATAGCGCCAGTGAGGTCTTTTTGCCACAAATCTGGCTCGTCTTCATCGCTTAAGCCTTTACCAAAAACCAGTGAATCCGATGCAAATAGCGTAAATGCAATGACACGCACCATCATGCGCTCATCGGTTTCTGATGGGTGGCGCGCCACGGTTAAGCTGTGTTGTCCGTAATATTGCCTATCCATATCAGCAACGTTGAGGTCAATTTTGTAGATCGTGGATTTAAGCGCCATGTGGATTTTTGACTCAAGTTTAATAAGTAGCATGCATTATACCGTTATCTATTGATTGCACTCGTGTTGCCTAGTAAGTCACCCCTACTTTCTGTTAAGCTTGCATTTTTAAATTAGCAAAATAACATCATGGCTCAGTATGTAATGTCTATGCTCCGCGTGAGCAAAATTGTTCCCCCTAAAAAACAGATTATTAAAGATATTTCTTTGTCTTTTTTCCCTGGTGCAAAGATTGGGTTGCTCGGTTTAAACGGCTCAGGTAAATCTACCGTGTTGCGCATTATGGCGGGCGCAGATAAAGAGTTTGAAGGCGAGGTGCAATGGCAGCCAAATATTTCGATTGGCTATTTACCACAAGAGCCAGAGTTGGACGCAAACAAGACCGTGCGTGAAGAAGTAGAAGCTGGCTTGGGCGAAGTGATGGAAGCTAAGCAAAAGCTGGAAGAGGTATATGCCGCCTATGCTGAGCCGGATGCTGATTTTGATAAATTGGCTGAGTTGCAAGCCAAATACGAGAACATTATTTCTACGAGCGGTGCTGATGTAGAAACGCAATTGGAAATCGCAGCAGACGCTCTACGTTTGCCGCCATGGGATGCCAAGATTGGCCCACTATCAGGTGGTGAAAAGCGCCGTGTAGCGCTATGTAAACTGTTGCTATCCAAGCCGGATATGCTGTTACTGGACGAACCAACCAACCACTTGGATGCCGAGTCAGTGGAATGGCTAGAGCAGTTTTTAGTGCGTTTCCCTGGTACTGTGGTAGCCGTGACCCATGACCGTTACTTCCTTGATAATGCTGCCGAATGGATTCTTGAGCTAGATCGTGGTGAGGGTATTCCTTGGAAAGGCAATTACTCTAGCTGGTTAGAGCAAAAAGAGGCACGTTTAGCAACCGAACAGAAACAGGAAGATGCGCATCGCAAGGCCATGAAGCAAGAGTTAGAGTGGGTGCGTCAAGGGGCGAAAGCACGCCAATCTAAATCTAAAGCACGTTTGAGCCGCTACGAGGAAATGAGCTCAGTTGAATACCAAAAACGTAACGAGACGCAAGAGATATTCATTCCACCTGGTGAACGTCTGGGCAACCAGGTCATTGAGTTTAACGGCGTATCTAAAGGTTTTGGCGACCGCTTGTTGATTGATAATCTGTCTTTCAGTATTCCGCCAGGCGCGATTGTTGGTGTGATTGGCCCGAACGGCGCTGGTAAATCTACCCTATTCCGCATGTTGCAGGGGCAGGAAAAGCCAGACAGCGGCGAAATCTTGGTCGGCCCTACTGTCAAAATAGCAGCGGTAGATCAATCGCGTGCTGGCCTGCCAGATGACAAGAGCGTGTTCGATGCTGTTTCAGGCGGTGCTGATATTATCTCTGTTGGTAAGTTTGAAATGTCGAGCCGTGCTTATATCGGCCGCTTCAACTTCAAAGGGGGCGACCAAAACAAGATTGTTGGCCAACTTTCTGGCGGTGAGCGCGGACGTTTACATTTGGCTAAAACCTTGATTGCCGGCGCTAACGTGCTGTTACTGGATGAACCGTCAAATGACCTAGATGTGGAAACCTTGCGCGCGTTGGAAGACGCATTGCTTGAGTTCCCGGGCTGTGTGCTGGTGACCTCGCATGACCGCTGGTTCTTAGACCGTATCGCCACGCATATCCTGGCGGCGGAAGGCGAGTCGCAATGGACGTTCTTTAATGGTAACTACCAAGAGTATGAAGCGGATAAGAAAAAACGTCTGGGTGAAGAGGGTGCGAAGCCTAAGCGTATCCGTTATAAACCGATTACGAGATAACAGGTAATCGAATTAGCAGTGATGGTGAATCCGTCACTGCAATTACTCGAGATTGATACGTGGTTTATGCGGTGCATTTTTCGCGAGTAAGTCCCATAGCACTGGCGGAATCAATCGCATCAACCTTGCTACCCAGCCCATTTGCCATGGAATCACCACAAAACGTTTTTTGCGTTCTATTGCATTCACAAACTTATGGGCAGCAATGTCTGCATCCATTAAGAATGGCATGTTGTAGGTGTTGATATCGGTCATCGGGGTACGAATATAGCCGGGTGCAATCGTAGTGACCGCGATATTGTGATGTAGCATTTCCACGCGCAAGCTTTCTAGGTAGGCGATGGCAGCTGCTTTTGATGCACTGTAAGCGCCCGCGCCGGGTAAACCACGAATGCCGGCTACGCTGGCGATCCCTACTAGTTGCGCTGGTTGGCCGCTATTGGCGGCAGAGTGCATGGCGTGAATGAATGGCTGAAACGTATTGACTAGCCCCATGACGTTGATGTCCATGACCGCTTGAAATGCATTGGTATCTTCTGCGTTTTCGGTCAGTGTGCCACTGCTGACCCCTGCACTGCCAATGACGATATTAGGTGCACCGTATTGTTGAATGAAATTATTTGCGGCATCCACTAGTGCCACACTGTCACGGACATCCAATGGATAAATAGCACATTTGACTTGATAGCAACTTTCTAAGGTTTGCTTTAGTGCATGTAAGTGCTGACTACGCCTAGCTACTAAGCCAATAATCGTGTCTTGGTTTTGATAGCGCTTCGCATATTCATAGGCAAGTGCTTCACCTATGCCACTTGAGGCGCCTGTAATAAAGACTTTCATTGCTATCTTTCTTGGGTTGATTGTGGAGCGACTGATTGCCTATGTAAAAAACCCCGTTTTGCCATGTGACAGAAACGGGGTTGAATGCAGATTGCTTTGACCAATTTACCAATTAAAAAGCTTTTGATAGAAAGCTTTAAACCAGTGAGGTGGCGCTGTTACTTCTTTGCTGGGGCGGCTGCTTTCGCTTTATCAGCGCGAATGTTGGTGATAATGTAGTCAGCAGTTTTTAATGCTAAATCATTGTTACCTGCCATCGTGCTTGAAGTAATGAATTGGCCGTTAATAATTAAGCTAGGTACGCCAGTAGCACCTGATGCACGGAAGATATTAGCCGCGCGATTTAAGCTAGTGTTAGTAGCAAATGAGCCAAAAGCTTCTTCTACTTTTTTCTTATCTAAACCACTTTGTTGCGTTACCCAGTTAATGGCTGCTTTTTCATCGGTTGGGTTGAGTGATTTTTTAGTATGAATCGCATCAAATAATGGTGTGTGTAGTTTCTCTAATACGCCTAAGGTTTCCATGGCATAGTAAGCTTTTGCCATCGGTGCCCATGCTTGGTGAGGTAAGCCAGGCACCCGTTTAAACACGACGTCTGCAGGTAATTTCTTTACCCATGCGTTAATTGGCACTTCCATGCTGTGGCAGTGGCCACAGCCATACCAAAATAACTCTATTACTTCGATTTTAGCTGGGTTGTCGGTATTAATTGGCTGAGCGGTACGTTCAAAGTCTTTGCCCATTTGTGGGTCAGCCATCACGCTAAATGATGCGAGCAACATTAAAGCGGTTAATAATTTTTTCATTGATCTTGTCCTTGTTAACGTTTCTTTAAAATTGTGATTAAAAATCCAGCTATTGCTACATAAGATTGTGTCGTTAATTTCTGCACAATCTTTTTATCTTTTATACCTAGTTACCTAGCAACGCGTCAGATTGACTTTGGCTGACAACCACCTATTTAATATTTTTTGCCATGATTAGCTTAAATGAGGCGAGTTGATGCGTCGAGTTTAAATACTTATCATGATATTAGATTGACCAGTGATAGGCTTACTGGGTTTCATTGCTGACCGTAATTAAATCAGATTTAAATCCATTGCTGGCTAGATCCGCTTTTGTTTTGTTAATTAATTCCAGATTTTTGAGTGGGCCAACACGAACACGATGCCAAACCCCTTTGTTAGGAATGGTGGCCGTTTGTACCAAGGCTTCAAAACCTTGCAAGGCTAGTGTGGCTTTCATGTTATCCGCTTCTTCTTCGGTTTGGAACGCGCCCACCTGAAGGAAGTAAGTATTTTTTGCCGTTGGCTCTGTGCCTTGCTCTTTAATTTTCACTTCTTCTGTTGTGACTTGGCGCTCGCTACCAGGCAGAATTGTGTAGAAATCAAAACGCGTTTTATCTTCAGCCGTTTCAGCGACTTCTGTATTTGGATTTTGTGTAACCGCAGCCTCTTTCGCTTCCTCTTCTTTGGCAGTTTCTGCTATTTTCTCAGCGAGCGGTTTGTTGGGTGCGGCTAATTCTGCAAACGGGCTTTCACCGCCTTTGAGCATCATCACTATCGACAATGATGCAGCTACGCCTAGTAAAAAACCAATCAACAGGCCTGTGATAAAAGGGCTTCCTTGACTTTGTTTGGGCGCACGTTCTGGTCTTGGTTTGTAATCTCTACTCATATTGACCCTTACATTCTTTCTTTCGCAGCAACACCTAATAAATCTAGGCCGTTTTTCAGCACTTGTTGGGTCGCGCTAATTAAACTTAAGCGCGCCAATTTTAACTGTTCATCTTCAATTAAGAATTTGTACTCGTTGTAGTAGCTGTGCAAATCACTTGCCAGCTCTTTTAGGTAGTTTGCCACGACGTGTGGGGCTAATTCAGTCGCTGCGTTGGCGACGACTTCGGGGTATTCGCTCAAGCGTTGCATTAATGCTGTCTCGTGTGCCGTTGTGAGTGGACTCAGGTTAACGTGCGCTAGGCTGCTTAAGTCACCGTTCCATTGGCCGAGTACACTGCAAATACGCGCATGCGCGTATTGAATGTAATACACCGGGTTGTCGTTGCTTTGGCTACGGGCTAAATCAATATCGAACACTAATTGTGAATCAGCGCGACGTGCCGCTAAGAAGTAGCGCGTGGCATCACAGCCGACTTCTTCAATCAGGTCACGCAAGGTGACATAGCTGCCTGCGCGTTTAGAGAGTTTCACTTCTTCGCCGCCGCGCATCACGGTTACCATTTGGTGCAACACGTAATCTGGCCAGCCTTGAGGGATGCCGATATCTAATGCCTGTAGACCAGCACGTACACGTGTAATGGTGCTGTGGTGATCTGCGCCCTGCTCATTAATGACACGCACGAAGCCACGATTCCATTTGTCAGTGTGGTAAGCCACATCTGGCACAAAGTAAGTATAGCCGCCATCTGTTTTGCGCATCACGCGGTCTTTGTCATCGCCAAAGTCAGTGGTTTTCAGCCACAGTGCGTCGTCTTGCTCGTAAGTGTGTCCGCTTTTAATCAGCGCTTGTACGGTTTGCTCTACTTTACCTGTAGTGTACAGGGCACTTTCTAGTGAGAATACGTCAAACTTGATTTGAAAGGCTTTTAAGTCTAGATCTTGTTCGTGGCGTAAATACGCTACGCTAAAGGCACGAATGGAATTTAAATCGTTGACGTCGCCACTAGCGGTGACTTCAATGTCATCAGCGACTACGGTGTGTTTGGCTAAGAATGCAGCAGCAATATCGTTGATATATTCACCACGGTAGCCATTTTCTGGAAAACTCTCGTGCTCGGTAGAAATCCCCTTGCATCTTGCCAGCACTGAAATGGTCAGATTGTCGATTTGTGCACCGGCGTCGTTGTAGTAGAACTCACGAGTGACATCCCAGCCGTTAGCATCTAATAGACGTGCTAAACAGTCACCGACTGCTGCACCACGACCATGCCCCACATGAAGCGGACCTGTAGGGTTGGCTGATACAAATTCTACTTGTACTTTTTGCTGTTTGCCATTGTTGTTGCGTCCGTATTGCGCACCGGCATTGAGAATGTCCTTAATCACCACTTGTTTGGATTGCGGACTCAAAAAGAAATTAATAAAGCCAGCGCCAGCAATTTCAGTTTTCGCGATATATTCACTTGCTGGCAACGCATCAATAATCTGAGTAGCAATCGCGCGTGGATTTTGTTTTAGCGGTTTAGCCAGAACCATGGCTAAGTTTGTGGCAAAATCGCCATGGTCGGCAGATTTTGGGCGCTCTAATATAATATTGAGGTCGGTTACGTCTGGCGCAATCGTTTTTGCGGCAGCGGTCAGTAATTGGGTAAGATGTGTTTTCACAATAATTACGTAAAATCTAAAAACGGTATTTTAACCCATAATAGTGCATAGTTAATGTTTAGTGCGCTAAGTGTTCGCGTTCCGCTGGCAGTATTGAACTAAGGACACTACAACGGATTGCTAACGATTAGTTATCAAGCGCAAAATCATGGGTAAAAATGGGCTTGAATCGTTTAATTAGCGGTTAAAATTTGCATCGTACGCACTATTGGCACTATTTATCGGTTTGTGTATTGTGGTTTTAGGCTTGTTTAGCGTGGATGCTGATCACATTCAAATTCTTATTCCGTGTATCCTTAACTTTTAATACTTTGTGTTGTTACCATACCGTTTAAATCAATACCAAAATCGATGCCTAAACCAATTTTACAAATTGCACTAGATGTACCGCTAGCACGCTTATTTGATTATTTAAGCGCAGGGCAACAGGTGGCAGTTGGGCAACGCGTGCTCGTGCCATTTGGCCGTCGCAATCAAATTGGAATTGTAATTGCAAAGACTGATAAAAGTGAGTTTGCGCTTGATAAGCTTAAGCCGATTACACAGGCTTTTACGGATGAAACACCTCTAGATGCTGAAGTGTTAAGCTTAATCAAATTCAGTGCAGATTATTACCACTATCCATTTGGCCAGGCTTTGTTAGCGGCGCTGCCTGCACGTTTGCGCCAAATCGCCCCTGCGACAGCACGCAAGCAATATCGCTACCAAATCACGGATGCTGGCAGCCAAGTGGAGATTGAATCTCTACCCAAGCGTCAACGGGTGTTGCGCCAGGTGTTGCAGGTGTTACAAACCGAAGGTGCACAAACCGAGGCGGCGTTAGATGCAATCTCTGGTAGCGCCCGTAAAGCGGCAAAAGCACTGGTCGATTTGGGCTACGCGGCGATTGAGCAGGTGCTGGTCCAAAGTCGTGTACCGTCGATTTTGGAAACGCCGCAACCTGCGCTGAATGCAGAACAGGCAGAGGCTGTCGCTAGCATTACGCAGGAGATGCAAGCCTTTAAAGCGTGGTTGCTACATGGCATTACCGGTAGCGGGAAAACAGAGGTGTATATCCGCTTAATGCAGCACGTACTACAGCAACTGCCGAGTAGCGATGACGCATTACAAACTAACGCACAAGTATTGGTGCTAGTGCCGGAAATTAACCTGACGCCACAACTGGAGGCGAGATTTAGAGCGCGCTTGCCTCAATATAACTTAGTGAGTTTGCATAGCAGTTTGAGTGAGAGTGAGCGCTTACATAATTGGCAATTGGCACAGTCAGGTGCCGCGCAGATTATTATTGGCACACGGCTATCTATATTTACCCCTATTCCACACCTTAAGTTGATTCTGATCGACGAAGAGCACGATAGCTCGTATAAACAGCAAGACAGCATGCGCTACCATGCGCGCGATGTGGCCTTGGTGCGCGCTAAGCGATTGAATATTCCGGTAGTGATGGGCTCTGCCACGCCTGCGCTGGAGAGTTGGTTCAACGCGATGGCTAGTAGTGTGCACGCTACCAGCACTGCGCCTAGCCAAAGTCAGCCCAATAAATATGGCTTGCTTACTTTAAAACAGCGTGCGGTTACGGCCGCACAGTTGCCTAAGATAGACTGTATTGATACTACCAAAGTGAATTTACAGCATGGGCTAACGCCACAACTGATTGCTGAATTGCGCTTGCGGATGGCGCGCAAAGAGCAGTCGTTGTTATTTATTAACCGTCGTGGTTATTCGCCGGTATTGCTGTGCTCAGCATGTCATTGGATTGCGCCTTGTACACGTTGCAGTAGTCGATTGGTCGTCCATTTAGGGCAAAGAAAGCTACGTTGCCATCATTGCGGGCATGAGCAGCGTATTCCACTGCAATGCCCAAGCTGTGGCGATGCTGATTTACACCCCACTGGCCATGGCACACAGCGCTTGGAGCAAACCTTGGCTACGCTGTTGCCCACTGCGCGAATTGCGCGCGTGGACCGTGACAGCATAAGCCGCAAGCATGCGCTGGTTGAGATACTTGACCGTGTGCATAACCAGGAAATTGATATCTTAGTTGGCACGCAAATGCTGGCGAAAGGGCATGACTTTCCTAATTTAACTTTGGTAGGCGTGATTGATACCGATAGTGCATTGCATAGCCCAGACTTCAGGGCGAGTGAGCGCTTATTTGCACAGCTGATGCAGGTGGCGGGGCGTGCAGGGCGGGCTGACAAGGCTGGTCAAGTGATTATCCAGACCGCATTCCCCGACCATGCTTTATTTAATGCATTGCGCTCTCAAGACTACGCAACGTATGCCAATGCTTTGCTGCAAGAACGTGAGCAGGTGCAGTTCCCGCCTTATGTGTTTACCGCTTTGCTTAGGGCAGAAGCCCACGATTTTTCTTTGGTACAGCAGTTTATGCAGTTGGCATTTAGCAGCGCACGTGCATTAAGTCAGCATGTAGTGACTTATGATCCGGTACGGCCACAGATGGAACGATTGAAGGGGATGGAGCGAGCCTACATTTTGATGCATGCCCAGCAACGTCCAGCATTGCAAAAGTTATTAACACAGTTGGTGTATCAATTACGTGCAACGCCTATTGCCGCTAAGGTGAGATGGGCAGTGGATGTGAATCCCTTAGAATTTTAATCTGTAGAATAGTCATTTCTAGCATACTAATGTGAGGCACTTTGAAACTTAAGCTTGCGCTCGCACTCAAGCTAATTTTGCGCAACATCTAAGCTATTTGTCAGTTAATCTGCTTTATTGATTACGATTTAAGTGACAATCTCTCATAGAAGATGTTGCGCTTTTTTCTGGTTAAGTTGGTGTTTTTGAATATTGAATCTAACAATCAACGACTTTAATTTGCTCAGACAGCCTGATAAACCGCTCTACTGGCGTCACCCAAACAATGCCGTCGCCCACTTGACCTGTATGGCCGATTTCTACAATCGTTTGTAATACGCCCTCTAATAAGTCGTCGCTTACCACCATGACAATCATCACTTTTGGGCTGTAATCCGTTAACTCTTCCCGAATGTCATTTGTTGGTTTAGCCAAGTGGTGGCCGCAGCCATCCACTTTGCTCACGGTCATCCCCGGAAAACCCTTGATATTGCGCAGGGACGAGCGAATTTTAGCTAGACGATGCGGTTGTATCACTGCTCTTATTTCTTTCATGAAACTATCCCTTTCAATGATTAAGCTTCAATTTTTGATTCTTCAAAAATGCGATATAACGTAGGTAATACCACCAAAGTGAGTAGCGTGGAGCTAATCAAGCCGCCAATCACTACAATCGCCAGCGGTCGTTGAATCTCAGAACCCGGGCCAGTAGCAAACAAGAAGGGCACCAAGGCGAGCATTGCAACAGTGGCGGTCATCATGACAGGCCTAAACCGTTGTTGGCACCCTTGAATGATGGCTTCCATCTGGCTCTTACCTTCTTCACGTAATGAGCGGATATAAGACACCAATACCACCCCGTTTAACACCGCAATCCCCCACAGTGCAATAAAACCTACTGAGGCAGGCACCGATAGATATTCACCGGTAATGAGTAGTGCGAAAATGCCACCAATGGAAGCAAACGGCAAGATCATAATAATCATGGTGGCAAATCGAATCGAGTTAAACAGCAAGAATAACAGGAAGAATATCGCGGCTACTGTTACTGGTACGATAATCATCAAGTGATTTAACGCACGCTCCATGTTTTGGAACTGGCCACCATACTCAAGATAATAGCCGTCCTGCAGTTTCACTTTTTCTGACAGTACTGATTGTAGCTCAGCCACAAAGCCCCCTAAGTCACGGTCTTTGACGTTAATTGCCACGACGATACGGCGCTTACCGAGCTCACGACTAATTTGTGCAGGACCATCTTTGATCTCGATTTTAGCCAAATCGCTGAGTGCCACGCGTGAGCCGTTAGCCGAGGTAACAAGAATGTTACCGATAGATTCAACGTTATTCCTGAAGCTTTCTGGGAAGCGCACCGCTGCTGAGAATCGGCGTTGGCCTTCATAGATATCTGTAGCAATTTTGCCACCGATTGCTGTTTCAATAATATCGTGAATATCTGATGCATTAATGCCTTGACGCGCAATTGCTTGGCGGTCTACCGTGATATTCAAATATTGTTGACCGGATATTTTTTCTACACGTAAATCCACTGCACCCGGAATAGCACCAGCAATTTTAACAATCTCTTCCGCTTTGCTTTTGAGTTTGCCCATGTCGTCGCCAAAGATTTTTACCGCAACATCAGAGCGTACACCTGTGAGCAGTTCATCCACGCGATCGGAAATAGGTTGCGCCATCACGATTTGCACGCCAGGCAGACCTTCAGTCAGCACTTCGGTCATCTTGTCGGCAATATCGTCCTGCGTCCAACCATCGGGCCATTCATTACGTGGCTTGAGGCTGATGATAGGCGTAGACTCATTTTGCGCTTGTGGGTCTGCTGGGCTTTCACCGCGGCCGAGGCCTGACATGGCAGATTTAACCCCTGGTACTTTTTCCATAATTAAGCGCATCGCTTCATTTTCCATCTTGATTGACTCTTCAAGTGAAATATTCGGCACGCGGTTAATGCCAGGCACAATAGAGCCCTCTTTCATTTCTGGGATAAAAGAGGTTCCTAGCAATGGCACGACCAATAGTGAAGCGATAAATACACTGGTGGCGGCGGTAATCGTTTTTTTATCGTTGGCTAATACCCAATTCAACATCTTGATATAAGGTCTTTTGATGAATTGGATAAATTTTGTATCTTCGCCCGAACCGCCCTTTAAGATATAAGAACACAACACTGGTGACAGTGTTAAAGAGATAATTAACGATACAAATAGCGCGATGGCAATGGTGAGCGCTAATGGCGCAAACATCTTGCCTTCCATGCCTTGTAGTGTCATGAGCGGTAAAAACACCAAAATGATAATGCCTACACCAAAGAGCACTGGTGTGGCTACCTCTGATGCGGCTTCTAGCACTACGCGAATTTTACTTTCACCTTGTCTATGGCCTAAGTGGTGGAACGCATTCTCTACCACTACTACCGAGCCATCGACCATCAGGCCTATCGCAATCGCAAGGCCACCCAATGACATCAAGTTGGCAGAAATATCGTAATGATTCATCGCCATAAAGGTGATGAGAGGCGTCAAAATCAACGTCGCTACAACAATCACACTGGAGCGCACATCACCCAGGAACAAGAATAGAATCAGCACCACTAGAATAATGCCTTCTACCAGCACTTTGCTAACAGTAAATAATGCCGCATCTACCAGCTCGCTACGGTCATAATAAGGCACAATTTGCAGGCCATCTGGCAGCATGCCCTTAGCGTTAATTTCTGCGACACGTTCTTTGACGCGGCTAACCACTTCCTTAGCATTGCCACCCCGCATCATAATCACAATACCGCCGACAGATTCGGTGTAGCCGTTTTTCATAACCGCACCTACGCGGACTTCATGGCCAAGTTTCACTTCAGCCACGTCGCGCATAAATACCGGTACTCCGCTCTGCTCTTTGAGCACGATATTGCGAATGTCGTCCAGACTCTCAATTAAGCCCACGCCGCGAATCAGATATTGTTCTGCAAATTGTGGCAATACACCGCCGCCACTGTTGGCGTTATTTTTAGCTAACGCCGAGTAGATGTCCTGTAATTTGAGGCCATAGTGATTCATCCGGTCTGGATTGACCAATGCTTGGTACTGCTTAACATAGCCACCTTGCGAGTTAATTTCCGCAACACCTGGAATGCCACGCAATAATGGACGCACTATCCAGTCTTGGATCGAGCGTCGTTCGGTGAGCTCCTCTACGCTTAATTCGGATTCACCATCTGCTGGGTTATCTAGCGTGTATTGGTAAATTTCACCTAGCCCTGTTGCCACCGGCCCTAGTACCGGGGTGACACCTGCCGGCATTTTATCCATTACCTCCATCAAGCGTTCCATGACCAACTGACGAGCGAAATAGACATCGGTATCGTCAGTAAACACCAAGGTGATGAGGGATAGCCCGTTACGGTTGAGCGAGCGCATTTCAGTCAGGCCGGGTAAGCCAGTCATGCCAATTTCTAAAGGCACTGTGATAAAGCGTTCGACTTCTTCTGGAGACTTGCCAGTGGCTTGAGTGGCAATTTGCACCTGTACGTTGGTCACATCAGGGAACGCATCCACGGATAGCTTTTGTAATGCAAAGATACCAGCCATCATTAACGCTACCGCGATGACGAGTACGATCAAGCGCTGCTTGAGCGCTGAGCGAATTAGAGATTCAATCATGTATTACTCCAATTCTTTAATTTTGCGTTCGTTATTTACGTGAAACGCGCCATCATTGACCACGACCTCACCTTCAGAAACACCATTAGTGATGGTCACCATGCCCATATATTCTTGGCCAAGCTCCACTTCACGCAGACGGAATTTATTCGGTGCAAGTTGCACGTAAACATAAGTTTTGTCATTTTCACGGACGACACTCTGTAACGGTAGTGCTAATTTAGGTACTGGGCTAGATTTAATCAGCATCGACACCAGCATGTCTGGTTTGATTTCACGGTCAGCATTCTCAATATCACAGCGCACGGTAACCGTTCTAGTTTCTGGGTTAACTACATCGCTTTCATAAATAAGCTTGGCTTTGAATTGCTTGTTATGTAGCGCGGGAATTTCCACTAATACTTCTTCGCCAGTTTGAATTAAATCTATTTGCTGTTCAGGAACTTCTGCAACTACCCACACGTGTGATAAATCAGCAATAATAAATAACTCTTCAGCTGGTTGTACTACTTGCCCTAAGTTAACTTTACGGCTGATTACATTGCCACTAATACGCGATACCACGTTGCTGTAAGAGTGAATTTGCCCAGATTTAGATAGTTTATTAATCGCAGATTCACTCATGCCAAGCACGATTAACTGGTCGCGTGCGGCATTTAAGTCAGCCTGCGCCGCGCTTAACTCTGCTTCTCGACGTTGTAGTTCAGCAGCGCCGATGACATCCGCCTCTTGTAATAGTTTGGCACGTTCTACTGCTTTGGTTTGCAACCCAATTTGCTGCGCAGCTTTAATGTAAACCAGTTGACTTTGCGCCAGCTCGGTACTGTTTAGCGTAGCCAGTACCTGACCATTAGTTACCTTCTGGCCTAGCGTCGCTTCAATATCCTTCACCCTACCGGTCACGGAAGCGCCAATTCTCGCCATGCGTTGCTCATCCACCTGAATGGTGCCGGGCAAGCGCATGGTGTCGCGCATTTCAATTTTACCTATAGTATGCAAGGTAACTTGCTTCGCAAGCTGGTTACTAATTTCAACAATATCCGGATCTTTGACAGTTTCTTTAGTAGGCGTTGCATCCTCTTTTTCTGAGCATCCACTTAACATGATCCCAATCATGCATAAAGCCACCAATAGGCCTTTATTGAGCGTTTTATTTTGATGAGTA
The DNA here is from genome assembly GCA_964652655.1 of uncultured Methylotenera sp. Lineage (GTDB taxonomy): Bacteria > Pseudomonadota > Gammaproteobacteria > Burkholderiales > Methylophilaceae > Methylotenera. The sequence goes on along the minus strand of CAZZDN010000031.1, from coordinate 2,339 downwards.
GCTTGAGAAATCATTGTGGTTTAACCTCCAAAAGTTCGTAGCCAAGCAAACGCTCTATGGTGAGCATGGCATTAATATATTCGTAGCGCGCAGATAAATAGTCTTTTCTGACTGCGCGTTTTGTACGTTGTGCATCTAGATAATCCAAAATACCACGCTCTCCAAAGCGATAGGCGGCTTCCGCAACCTTGAGTACAGATTCAGCCTGCTCTAGCAGGCCATCTTCAAATGCAGATAATTGCTGTTGCGCAATCAGATAGCGTTGATACGCTGATTCCACATCTCTTTGAATAGTTAGCTCACGCTCGCTCAGCACTGCTTGCGCTTCCTTGAGTTCAGCTGCGGCATAAGCAATCGGGCCGCTACGTTTGTCCCAAACAGGAATCGGTATGGCCACCCCAATGCGGAACTGGCGTAAATCAGGGTCTTGCTCCACCCCTGCCTTCAGGCTCAGCCCTGGATTGCGTAACTCGTCCTGTAAACGTAAGTTTGCTTCAGAGGTTTTGATGGCAGCACGAATCTGTTTGAGTTGCGGTGAGTCATTCATTTGCTCACGCAAAGTATCAATTTTTGGCAAACTATTGCTGACAGGTAACTCACCAACTAATGTGAAATCTTCAGGAATCGCTGCACCTACTAAGCCCCTCAAGTAAGATTTACCTTCTAATACGCGTGTTTTGGCAGACTGAAAATCACGCTCAGCAGCCAGCGCCTCAGTATTGGCCTTAATTAGCTCGTATTTAGGAGATTCGCCCACCTCAACCCTCAATTTCACGCGATCACGAATATCTTTTAATAACTTATAGTCTGCTTCAGCAAGCCCAAGAAATGCTTCTCGTTGCAAAACATCATAAAAAGCACTTTTAACGCGAGTGATTAAGTCTCTTTTGGTGACCTCGGTACTCAGTGATGCGACAGCAATATTGTTTTCTGCTACATCAATTTTGGCATTGCGCACACTTGGGTAATCTAATGGCTGTGTGATTCCCATCACCCAACTGCCATTGGCGCCTTGTCCCCCTGGTGTTCTGTAGCGCGTTGGGCCACCTTGTAACTCAAACTCAGGGTTTGCAAAAGTTCTAGCGGTGACGACCGATGCAGAGGCAGCGTCCTCGCGCGCTTTATAAACATTAATTAACGGATTTTGCTCTGCTGCAATGCTAATCATTTGATGGATTGAGTAGCTTGGGGTTGCCGTTGCTTTGTTACTCACCACAATACTTGCTAGCAAGATCATGATCATAGCGAGCTTATTGGAGTGCGATGCTCCTGCGTTTGCACCAAATTTGGGCATATGTTTGATTCCTTTTAATGCATTACGGTACGCTTGCACTAACTATCCATATACTAATATCGACGCACTATCCGTGTGCAGTAAAAGTCAGGGTTAATGTAAGCGTGAGTTTTAATCACTTGCCTTGCTAATCTATAAAATTAGCGGTGTGACACTAGCAAGCAAAAGTTAAGCCAAAGAGAGGCTTAGGCGGGGAGGTCTTTGATCTAAGAGCAGTGTGGGCTCTTGGTAATTGGCGTAATCATCCTGTAGATGAATATACGTAAAGTAATCAGGAGCAGTATAAAGAGAAATGGTGACTAGCGTTTCACCTAGGTCGCGATTGCTATCTTTGTCAGGCTGCGTAACAGAAAGCTGAGCCTTTTCAATCACTTTGTTTTCATATGAATCAATAATCAATTGCGCGGTTGCCACGAACACGGCAAGCATGCCGATGATCGAAATCAGCCTAACGACGCTTTTGATAGAAATTAATGGATAAAACATTGTGAATGTAATTAAATGTTGTGACTTAGAATTAAATGTTGTGATTTAGCTAGTGTAAATTGCGCTCAATTTAGTATTGTCTATTGCTCATGTGTTTTAGTCAATTCCAAACTAACAATATTATCAACCAGTTAGCATCCCTGACAGTGAAAATTACAGTGATTAAAACTGATATTAACTTAGTCAATTCATTTTCAAATTGATGTAGATTAAAATTAATTGAGAATACTTAACTTAATAAGAAAAGTAATAAAACAACATTAAACTAAATGGCTGAAATTTTATGCTTGTAACGCATCGACTAAAAGTAATTCGCTGATATTTAAAAAAATTTAGTGTTTACCATTTAAGTATGTGAGAGCATTTTCTTGCAATAGTTCGATTCTGTTAGTGTTTATGCTAGGCCGTCGTGCTGCTATAAGTAATACAGCACCTATAGTGCGTCATATTGGTGTTAAAATATACGGATTCCAGTAGTGACAATGTTTAGTTCGATTAGATTCTTGCGGGTGTAGTTCAATGGTAGAACGCTAGCTTCCCAAGCTCGATACGCGGGTTC
>CAZZDN010000030.1:0-17519 GCA_964652655.1 uncultured Methylotenera sp. | reverse complement strand
TTTTTGGATACTGTCTGTTCAGCCAACATGTTTTTATAAATGTCTTCTAGTGCTCTTGTAAACTGTGCGGTATCGAACAAAGGGGAACGCATATTTTCGGCACGTAATTTTTCTTTCATGGCTAAAAGCAAGTTAGGATTTTTCATGAGCTGCATTGCTTTATTTTCATATGCTTCTAGCGTTTCGGTGATTAATTCGGGTAAACCTGCTGCCTGTAATAGACTGCCTGCGACTCTTGAGGCAAATGTATTTCCTGAGCAGGTGAGCACTGGGACACCCATCCATAATGCATCACTGCAAGTTGTGTGTGCATTGTATGGCTGAGTATCTAAAAACAAATCAGCATGGTTGTGTCTTGCAAGATGGTCTGCAATGTTGACTCTGGGCGCAAAAATAATGCGTTCCGGTTGAATACCTTTAGCTTTTGCTTCGCGTAATAAATTCTGTTTAGCCCAAGTATTGCAATCCAGTAACCAAAGTACGCTGTTAGTTTGGCTAGATAGCAAACGCATCCAAACATTAAATACATCGGCCGTAATTTTGAATGATTGATTAAAACAGCATAATACCAATGCATCCGCAGGAAGATGACACGCTTCACGTGTTGGTGATTTACCGATTGGACGTTTGCGGTCGTTTGGTTGGTAGGCATGCGGTAGTAACGCTAACTTTTCTGCGTAATGTTGTGCAGATGCTGGTGGGGTAATAAAGCTGTCAGTGAGCAGATAATCAAATAATGGAGTGCTTGATTCGCTATTCAGGTGAACTTCCCCCATGGTGCCGGGGAATCCTAGCCAATTGACATTGATGCTTGCTGGTCTTAGCGCGGCAATTCCACTACGACTAGTTTGGGTAAAGCCAGTGAGGTCTACTAATATATCGATGCCGCAGGCATGTATTTTGTGGGCAGCATCTACTTCAGAGAGTGCACGAATATCATGGAATTGATCAAATGCTTTTTCTAATCTGGCTCTTGCATTGGTTTTGTCGTTGATGCCAAAAGAAAAGGCATGTGTTTCGAACTGAGTTTTATCATGAAGCTCAATTAACTCACTGATCAGAAAAGCGAGTGGGTGTAGCCTGAAATCGGCAGATAGATAGCCTATTTTTATTTTTTTGTTCAGTTTTGTTGCGGGTTGAAAGTGAAGCTGTTTTCTATGCGCGATCAGTTGACCGTAACGATTATTTGCCCAGTTGCTGGCACAGACTTTTTGCTCTGCTGCGCTGGTAGTGGGCATGGCTAAAAATGCAAACGGCGATATCTGCGCGTTAGGTTCTTGCATCACCCAACCACGAATCTGTTGAATGTCTGCTTCTAGCCCATTCCAGTCACACATATGCTGTTTTTGATGTACCAGGTGAACTTTGGCGTGATAAAGCTTGGGATTAAGCGTTAGCGCTGTTTGATAGCTGGCAACCGCCAAATCCAGTTGTCCTAATTCGCGTTGCACATTGCCTAAGTTATTATGGGTGTCGGCATCACTAGGATTGAGTTGTAACGCTTTTTGGTACTGCTTGGCAGCTTCATTCGGTTTTCCTAGTTCGCGCTGTGCATTGCCTAAGTTATAGAGCAGGTTTGGATCTTGCGGGTTAAATAGCAAAGCTTCCTGAAAACATGCTTCCGCTTGTGAAAAGTTACCGATTGCATGTGCTTGATTGCCAAGTGATGATAAACAGTAGCAGATTGCAGCCCGTACATCCTCGTCTTTTGGCCTGACTCTGAGTACTCGGCGATAGTACCCAGCGGCTTCTTCAAACCGGTTAGCAGAGAGCATGGTATTGCCCAAATTTAGTTGAATATCTAAATCTTTTGGCTGTAGCAAAATCGCCTGTTGGAAGCTTTTTATCGCGGCATCTATTTGACCATTTTCTCGTAAAGCTAGGCCATAGTGGTTTAAATACTCGGCTTGTTTCGGGTTAATTGTCAGTGCTTTTGCGATATGATCAACTGCTAGCGCATTGCGATTGGTTTGGTAATACACAAGCCCCAGCATATGATGTGCATCTGCGTGATTGGCTTGTAGCGATAAGACTTGCTGGTAAAGTGACTCTGCCTCGACTAATTGACCTGCACGATGATATTGAATTGCTTTGAGATATTGAGATTGCGCCATAAAGCGATTTTAACCCGAAATTTTATGCTGTGTAGCGATTGAGTTTGCTAGTTTCTTTAATCCTAACGCTTTCAGTAAAAATCGATTAGGATTAAGCTGGCATGCCAATTCAGGCTGAAGGCGAAATGGCTCCCCACAAATCATGTTGGCTATTAGTTCTGCACACATTGGCGCACTGGTGAAGCCTTTGCTACCATGTGCCGCGTTAATATATAAACCTGATAACCAAGGGAGAGAATCCGTTGATGCACTTGGCCTAACAGGCTTGATTTTAAGTGCATTTGCGTTGATTAACTCACCAACTAACGGCCAGTAATCGGTGGTCGTGCATCGATAAGAGACACGTCCACCAACAATTTTTTCCTTTAATTGTTGATACAGTGTTGGCGATATATTGCTCAGTTTATCTAAGTTGGTAGCATGATCTGCAAGCGATGGTGTTACATCAAGTGGTTTGGTTGCGTCTAGGTCTGTATCAGCAAATGATGCGCCTAAACAATGCGATTGTGCGCTGTACGCAGCAGGACTTAAGTAGCCATCGCTACAAATAATTGTGTTAATTTTCTGGCTATCTGGTGTCGAGTTAAGTAGACTCACTTGGCCACGTACAGCTCTGGTGTTAAGTGGTAAATCAGGCAGAAGCTGTTGTGCATCGTTGGCATTGGCAATCACTATTACATCTGCTGTTGCGATGTGCTGTTGTTGACTATAAACCTCAAACTTATCTCCATGCTTCAAAAAATGGCTGATATTTTGAGAATGTATCACCTGAATATGCTGATGGTCTGTTAAATGTAGGCATAAATGCTTGGGGTGCACCCAAGCAGCCAAAGGGAAGTACAATGCATCATGGGCAACAGGTATGCCAGCAATCTGGCTAGCGGTTTCATGCGACACATATTGCAGAAATTCAGCTGACTCATGACGCATTGCAACTTTTTTAATGCGTGATAGTTCTCTACTGTTAAAGCCAAGTTGCAGCATGCCACAGGCTGAAAAGTCCGAAGCGGGTAATGCAAGTGATTGATAAAATGATAGGCTATATAAGTAGCTCTCCAGTGCAAATTGGCTACTTAAATCATCACCACTTAAACGCGGATATAACATCGCAAGGGGGTTGCCAGATGCAGCATTGGCAATTTCTGCATTACGTTCAATCAGGGTCACTTGCATTCCGCGTTTAGCTAATGCATAAGCACTACTACAGCCTGAAATGCCTCCGCCGATGACGATGGCTGACTTAGTCATGTTGCATACCGATGAAATGACCGTATAGCATTTCACGCTTTTTACCAAAACCAGTCCGTTTGTTTACCTTAAATCCTGCGCTGATTAGGCCTCTTCTCACATCACCAGCGCTGGTAAATGTAGCAAACGTAGCATTTGGTTTTGAATGTTTTGCCATCGCTGAGAACAATTCAGCATGCCACATCTCTGGATTTTTTGCGGGTGTGAATCCATCGAGAAACCATGCATCACCAACCTCGGTCATCACTGCAAGTTGTTCTGTTGCGTCTCCAATATAAAGCGATAGTTGAACACGTTGGTCATATAAATGAATCGATTTATTTTCAAGCAATGCGTCATATTGATGAAGGAAGGGAGCACTGAGCACTGCTAAATCTGGCCACAAACTTAATGCGCTGGAAAGGTCGTTCAAGCGAATCGGGAATTTCTCTACACTCACGAAATGCAATATCGCGTCTTTGGGCGCAAGCGCTAACCATAATTTGACTGCACACAAGAAATTTAAACCAGTGCCAAATCCAGTTTCAATAATCGTAAAGTTTTTTAATGCTGGCTGCTGCCAGCGGATTGATAGGTCGTTACCTTGTAGAAACACGTATTCAGTTTCAAGTAAGCCATTGTCGCTAGAAAAATAGACATCTTGAAACGCTGCAGAGTAGGGCTGACCATCTCGCCAATCTAGTGTTGTTGTATTTTGGTTTAAGGGCCGGTTATTGTTGTAGGCTAACATGGTGGTTTGGCATGGTCTGTGTAGTTTTGTGCTTAGGTTAAGCCATCGTGATTTTAAACGATAAACTTAACCTGAGTGACTTCTGCCGAACTTAAAGTATTTAAACTGAATCTCAAATAACGCTGCTCTTGTTAAGCGCATCTCTTCTGTTGTTAGGCTTTGCTAGTAGTAAATGTACATCGCCCAGCGCACGTTCTGTAAATCCGCCTTCACAATAACAGAAGTAAAACTCCCACATTTTAATAAACTCTTCGGAGTAGCCTAGTGTACGTACTTGTTCTAGTTGTTGTAAAAAGTTTTCACGCCACATTTTTAACGTGGTTGCATAATGCACACCAATATCTTCTAGATCAATCAAGCGCATATCGCTGACTTTGGTAATGCTATTTAGCATGGCTGTATTTGAGGGAATGCAAGAACCAGGGAAAATATAGCGCTGGATAAAGTCCACAGATGACTTAGCAGACTCATAGCGCTGGTCAGCAATCGTGATCGCTTGGATTAATGCTAAACCATTGGGTTTAAGTAAACGACTGACTTTTGCAAAGTAAGTGTCATAAAACTGGTGGCCTACCGCTTCAATCATTTCAATAGAGACCAACTTATCAAACTGACCAGACAAATGACGGTAATCTTCAAGCAGCAAAGTAATCTTATCGCTTAGTCCAGCAGCTTCTACTCTCTGTTTTGCCAAGGTATATTGTTGTTTAGAGATTGTTGTAGTGGTGATTTTACAGCCATAATGCGTTGCTGCATAAATGGCAAAACCACCCCAGCCAGTGCCAATTTCTACTACATGGTCTGTGGGCTTTAACTCTAACTTATCGCAGATAACTTTGAGTTTTAGTTCAGAGGCCTCTTGAAGTGTTTTCGTATCGCGATTAAAAATCGCGCTTGAGTACATCATGGTAGGGTCTAGAAAAAGTTGGAACAAATCATTACCCAAATCGTAATGGGCAGCGATATTTTTTCTGCTTCCTTCAGTGGTGTTGCTGTTTAGCCAATGTAACATTTTCAAAATAGGCTTACTCAGCCAATGGTAACCACCTTCTAATGTATCCATCACCGATTGGTTCAGGCACATGATTCTGATTAAATCGGTTAAGTGATCTGTCGTCCAGTAGCCCAGCATGTAGGCCTCTCCGGCACCGATGCTACCGCCAAATGCAATTTCTCCATAAAAACGGCTGTCATGAATATGGATAATTGCATGTAAATCATCAGAGATTTGGCCAAATGTGTGTGTTTCACCCCCATCAATCAAGGTTAACTGCCCAGTATGTAGGTGATTTAATCGATCAATAATCTTTTGTTTTGCTAAATCAGCAACCCATTTTGCACGATTCTTCGGTCGTAGGCTGCGTGTTAACTGCTCTTGTGGCGCTGTAGGTGTCATCATCATGGCTTGTATAGATCAAGATTAAAGGGTTGGGTTGGGGTGTGGGTAAAACGGTACTTTTTTTAGCCAGAGTTTTAATGCATTCCAATAAATAGCCGATAAGACTTTGAGTGTCATAAAGGGGTATTTAAGTAAGACAAAATAGAGAGAGGCGTTATCTAATGCATGACGTTCAAGTGCAAGCGTTGCATTGAATACTTCATGATCATTTTGCATATTCTTCATGTGAATTTGCAGCATATGCTGCTCAAGCTGAAACGCCCACTCATAGTCAATATTCATTGGCATAAATGGAGAGACATGAAACACTTTACTGAATTTAAAAACGTTAGCAGTACCTTGTTGGGTGAGTTTGATCGTGATATTTTTTGTAAAGTCATGCACATAGGCAAACTTCTCATTCCACGGTGTGTTGGTGATATGGCTAACCATGGCTTGCAAAGTCTCACCATCTTCTTCAAAACAGTAATAAAACGTCACAGGATTAAAGCAGTAGCCAAAGTAGCGCATGTTGGTGAGCATGCAGACTGGGCCTTGGGGTTTTTTACCTGTAGATTGTTCTACTAGTTGGCAGATTTCATCTTTCAGCGGTTTATTGCTGTCGCCAAAATAGTCTGCACGTCTAAACCATGCGAGGTTTCTAGAAGCGTAAGACCATAAAACGTTTGAGCGAAAAAGGGTAGGTAGCTCATCTAAGTTTAAAAACATCATAAACACTTGATATTTAAACTGATGAGGTTTGGGTGATTTGCGCTGATGTGCAACCCAGCCCTGATAAATTGCGCTGTGAGATAATTTATTTTGATCCATTTTGATACTGCTCAAAATGTTGGAGCGCTGCTAATGCGCTCACGACCCCATCTTCGTGGAAACCGTTACGCCAGTATGCACCAGCATATGCAGTACGATTAATACCGCTAATTTCTTGGTGTCGGGCTTGCGCGGCAGCACCAGCCAGTGTGTATAACGGATGCATATAGCTGAGGCGTTTAATGACCTTGTCAGGGTTAATGCCATGCGTGTGATTTAGTGTAACCAAAAGCGGTTCGGATGACTTCAGGTTTTGCAATATATTCATGTTATAGGTGACAGCGACTTTGTCAGACGGTGGTGTCGTTACGTGATAGTTCCATGCAGCCCATGCCAGTTTCTTTTTAGGTAATAGATTAGTGTCATGGTGGAGATAAACAGTGTTTTCTTGATATGGGATTGCGCCAAGAATTTCAATTTCCGCATCGGTTTTATCTTTTAGCAAGTGCAAGGCTTGGTCACTATGGCATGCAAAAAATACAAAATCGAACTTTTCTTCTTCGCCATTCACAGGTTTAATGCGCACTGACTGTTTAAGCCGACGTACACTTTCTATGGGGGTGTTTAATCTGATGCGATGCTTGAAAGGTGCAGTAAGTGCATTGACATAACTGGCTGAGCCGCCTGTAATTGTTCTCCATTCAGGTCTGTCATTCACAGTCAGCATACCATGATGATGAAAAAACCTAACAAAAAATCTGGCAGGAAAGGCAAGCATTTGTTTGGCATCGGTTGACCAAATGGCGGCACCCATGGGCACGATATAATTGTTAATAAATTGCTGGCTGTAATTTCCTTGCGCTAAATAGTCACCAAGCTTTATTTCATTGCCATCCGCTAGCAGCTCCAATGATGTTCGGTTAAAGCGCAAAATATCACGAATCATACGGTGAAATGATGGCTTAAATAGATTCAGTCTCTGCGCAAATAAGCTATTTAAACTAGTGCCGTTATACTCTAACCCTGTTTTTTCACATCGCACACTAAAGCTCATGCTACTTGGCTGCCAAGCCACATTCACTTCGTTTAATAGCTTGATAAAGTTTGGGTACGTTCTGTCATTAAAGACAATAAATCCCGTATCTACATGAAAGGTTTTTCCCTCATGTACTATTTGGTGCGTATGGGTGTGACCCCCTATGTGGCTTTCAGCTTCAAACACTGTGATCTCATGTTTTGCATGTAGATGATGCGCAATGGTATTGCCTGCGATTCCACTTCCAATAATTGCGATTTTCAAACTAAAAGGCTTTCAGATGATATTAAACAAGAAGATGCTGCTATTCACCAAGATTAGCAAGTCACTAAAGTAATTCGATAAAAATTCTTAGCAAAAATTACATAACAAGGATTTAAACTGTGTTGTTTTTACTTTATTTTGCGCGATTCTCTTATCGATGTAGGGATGGTGCGTAGATCCCATATCAGGCCAAGCATTGCTAATAACCTTAACCCGTAATAGGTCAAATCTACCTCCCACCAATAAAAGCCTTGTTTAGCTGATCCTGGGTAGTGGTGATGGTTGTTATGCCAGCCTTCTCCAAGTGTAGCTAATGCAATCCAAAAGTTATTTCTGCTTTGGTCGCTGGTCGCATAGCGACGCTTGCCCCAAACATGCGCAAGTGAGTTGACTGTAAAAGTTGCGTGATAAAGCACGACGGTTGAAATCGAAAACCCCCAAACCAGTAATTGCAATCCGTTGGTATTGAGAGCAGGGTGGTCGCTTGCTAGCCAATCCCCTAGTAAGTAGATGCTGATCGCTAATAACAGAGGAACCACTGCATCAAACCGATCTAAAAGTCTTAGCTCAGCAAATTTTGTGAGTTCCTTAATGTTGTGTGTATGCGCGGTAAAGTGTTTGGAAGACAAAAACCACCCAAAATGACTCCACAGAAAGCCATGTTGTACAGGGGAGTGTGCGTCTTCAGTTTCATCTGAATATAGATGATGATGACGATGATGAGATGCCCACCAGATAGGGCCACGTTGTACTGCCGTCGCACCTATCAATGCCAGTATGAATTGAAAAGTTCGGCTGGTGCTAAATGCCTTATGTGAAAAATAGCGATGATAAAAAGCGGTAATCGCAAACATTCTGATGAGATAAAGCGCGATTGCAAACGCTAAAGCAAACCAACTGAAGCCGACAAAAATCACCGCTAGGCATGATAGATGCAACAATATAAACGGAATTACGCGAAACCAGTCGATGCTACGCCATTGGTTCTCAGTTAAAGAGTGCTGGGGCTGAAGGTTGACTGCCGTATTATCAAACCATGAAAGCAATTTTTTAAACATAGGGTTAGATCAGGGTTAGTTCTTTATTTAACGATTAAGTAAAAGCTGGTATTTCATACTAGTATTTCATCCACTTTCATGAAATTGAACTAGTTATTGTGCGGCACTTCACGTAGTTTGGATATGTCGTAACCTAAATCTTTTACGAAAAGAGTCAGTTTTTTGTACTCATCTTCTTTTATTTTCGGAGTTCTAGCCATAATCCACACATAATCTCTTGCATTGCGGGCGATGACTGTTTGCGAGTAACTTTCATCGAGATAAGCAATCAGATACTCCGCTTTGATTGGCCATATAAATTGCATCCCCCAAGTCGCATTACCTGAGTCTTTGACGACAAAGCCCTTTGGCTCATATTTTTTTACAGGGCCATTTAAGCCACCTTTATTAAAAGTAAAGGTAGTGGCAATCGTACCATCTTTATTAAGTTGGTAGCTTTCAACCGCGTTATAAGATTCAGTTTCAATGCCTGTTGGAATTGCAGCAATGACATACCAATCGCCCATGAATCTAGGTAAGTCTACATGCTTTACGGTAGCAATAGGGGTTAGCTGTTTACCCGCACAAGCAGATAATAGTGTTGCTAGTAAAGACATGAAAAGAAGCCTTTTTCCAATATTAATCATATGGTTATTCATTTTAATTTGTAATAAATCTGATAGCCTTCAGGTGTAATAGATTTTAAGCCAACCCATTCATGATTGTCCGCTCTATACCAAAGCTCAATGTTAAGCTTTTGTTTTCCATTGAGGCTTGCATCAAGTTTGTAATGCAGTGTATCAATGGCTTTACCTTTGACATCTAACACCACATTACCTAATTTCTTAATGGAAGTATCCAAAAACTCAGCATTTTGTGGATTTAGTAACTTGGATTGCTCCAGTATTTTTTGGTTCCAATAAGCAAAAGTCATGGTGCAACCAGGTAAATTTTGATTCTCTTTACCATTTGAAACCTCAAACGTATCGGTTTGACGTTGACCTTTTACAATCGTTTTTACCTTGTTTTCAACGGTTTCCGAGGCTAGGTTTTTAAGACAGTTTTTATCCCATTGTTCTATCGCTTGATGTTGATATTGATAGGCATTGATAAATAGTAGTTTGACATTAAATTTAGCTTGGCTGATGAGCGTTTCATTGTCAGCGAGCTTGAATGTGTGTTCACCGATTCTTGTCTTATCTAAAAAAACATCAAAAGCCCACTCTTTAGCATAAGCAGAGCTAGACGCTAGTGACACTAGCAAAGCAGATAATGTGTAAATAATGATGGAGATTCGTTTCATAGAGACTGCATGCCTTTGGTCGCTGTAATTGATGATTAATTTTTGATTTTATTTCTGACTTTTAGGTTTCCCAGGGATGAAAGCATTGGTGGTTTTAAGATAATTTAGATATTCAGGCCTACGTTCGGCAATGTCCTTTTCCAATAAAGCAACACCACTGACTTTTAGCAGTAACAATGTCATTAAAAGCGCTGAAAGAATTGACCACCAAGCGCCGCCAGCGAATGCAATTAAGAAAAACCCCCACCATACACAACACTCACCAAAATAGTTTGGATGACGTGAGTAGCGCCAAACGCCATGATTTAGCACCTTATTCTTATTTGTTTGGTCTTGCTTAAACTTAGTTAACTGCCAGTCAGCGATTGATTCCCAAACAATTCCAAACACGGTTAGAGATATGCCAATCATATCAATCATATTTAAAGGGTTGTTTGATAGTACGCTACCCAGAATAGGTAGTGAAATAATCCACGCCAATAAAGCTTGCAGACCAAATATGATATAAATACTTGTCCACTTAAAGTGCGGTAAATTATTTTGGCGTATTGCCACATAACGGTGATCTTCATGAGGCCCCCAGTTACGCCATGTTAAATAAATAGATAACCGCAGTGACCAAAATGTGAGTAGCACGATGACAATCATCCCTCTTAAATTCAAAGAGTCCAAAGAAGGAATGTAACTGATACCTGCCACTAAAAAGAAAAGACTCCACATACTATCGACATGCGTGACATTTTGACGTATCAAACTCAATAGCCAACCCAGCAATGCAAAGGCTAGCATGGCGTAAAGTCCTTCTAAGTAGAGTCCTGTCATCGACATTTTTACAACTCCTTCACGTGAGCAGTACGGTCAGCAATAAAAAGCAACAGTGGGGTAACAGTCGCCCAACCCAACGCCAATGCTACATATGAACCTTGATGGAGGATTGTAACTGCGCCTAAACGCTCTGCGGCAATATAAGCTAATGGGCCACCTATCATGCCAAAAAAGAAGCTAATCAAGCGTTTCTTCTGCATCCAAGCTAGACTCATATTCAACGTCGTGGCAAATGCCAACCACAGCGCCAATATCCACACGGGCACAACCGATGCGTTCCAGCCATGGTGCTGATAATTAATGAGATTAAGTGATAGCAGTGATTGATCTAGCACCGCACCAATCAGCAATGAAGTCACAAGAATCTTTAACTCGTGCTGAAGTTGTTTGGTCTGTTTTAAATGCCATATTAACGTCAGCACTGTAATCATTACCCCTAACCAAGGCAGACCTTTTGCTGCACCAATCACGCAGGAAAACCAAGCCACTTGGAATAAAATAAAATTCAGTACTAACATACGTTACGTTTTCAATCTCTAAGATTCACGCACAAATTGGTAATGTGAAACCCACCATTCTTGCCCATTTTTATAGCCAAATAGCTCTGCACAAGCCATAAAAAATATACGCCAGCGGTTACGCCATTGTTCTGTATGGGCTTCGCCATAGGTTTTACTCAAAATAGTGGTAATTGCATCATGGTGTTTATCCATATTTTCCAGCCATGCATTGGCCGTCTTTTCATAATGCGTACCATCCCAGCGCCAACGTTGTGCTAGTTTAAGATCTGATTGAAAATTGAGCGGTAGATCATCACTTGGCATCATGCCACCTGAGAAAAAGAACTGGCTCATCCAATCATCATCACCTTGAACTTCAAAGAGGTAAGGCGTGCTTCTGTGAACAAAAATATGCATAAAGAACTTGCCACCAGGGGTTAGCCAGTCATGAATTTTTTTGTACAACAGTTGATGGTTCCGCATATGTTCAAACATTTCGACAGAAACAACGCGATCAAACCCATGTTCAGGATGAAACCCCTCACTGGCATAATCCGAAGGATTAAAACGATTCATATCACAAGTAATGACGCGGATGTTATTCAGCCCTCTCTCTTTTGCACGCGCATTGATATATTCACGTTGAGAGTTTGAATTAGACACAGCTGTGATTTTGCTTTGAGGATAGCGTGCAGCCATCCAAAGTGTGAGTGAGCCCCAGCCACAACCGAGTTCAAGTATAGATTGTCCATTTTTTAGGTCAGCATGGTTGCATGTTAGGTCTAATGCATTGGCCTCGGCTTCATCCAAATTCTTTGTTTCTGGTAACCAAAAGCAGCTGCTGTATTTTCTGTGAACGCCTAAACATAATGAGAAAAACTCTGCAGGCAGCTCATAGTGTTGTGCATTCGCAAGTTCTGGTACAAGTGCAGCAGGGGCACTATTCATTGCTTCAATAAATTTGGTTTGTATTTCTGCTGATTTCTCACAATCGCTAGCATCAATCTCAGCTAGACGTTGTTTTGATAATTTTCTAATCCCATAACGGACTAAACAATCTGGAAGCTTGCCTTTTTCTGCAAGTTCAATGGCTAGACTGGTAAGTTGCATACATCTCTTTCTTTATTTTATTTTTGCAAAAACAATGCACTATCTAGTTACTGACGTGAAGATAATTGATATGTTCTATCGATTGATTGTCACTACTCCGGCACATTGGTCATGTCTGGCAGGTTAAAGTTCAATCAAATCTAATTTTATGTATTAATCTGATCAGGAAGAGGGAGGTCTTTGTGGTGAGAATTTTTATGTTAATGCTGATCTGCGTAGCCAATAACACCCAGAAATATACGGACTAGGCCATACGCCACCCAAGAAAGAAAGCGTTTAACACTATTTCCTTTATTCCAATTCTTGACGCTAATTTGGTAAGCACCATCATGAATGGTCGTGGCAATGTCTTGATGCAAAGTCTTTGCGAAATGCTTATCTTTCACAAAAATGTTAGCTTCTCGTGCCAGAAACAAGCTGAATGGATCAATGTTTGATGAGCCTACAGTTGCCCACTCCTGATCGATAACAGCAACTTTGCTGTGCATAAAGCTTTTTCGATACTCATAGATAGCTATGCCATTTTTCAAGAACACATTATAAAAAGCATGGGTTGCAAACATTAAAAAGTATTCTTTTCTACCTTGTAGCAGCAGTTTGACCTTTACACCACGGTCAGCCGCGCTGATTAGTGCCTTCCGGAAGCGCCTACCCGGAATAAAATATGCGTTGGCGATAATGATCTCATGTTTCGCATTATGAATTGCCTTTAAATACGCGGCCTCAATATCTCTTCTGTGTAATATGTTATCGCGCGTCACAAAAGCTGCTTTAACGCTATCTTTTGCATAATGTACAGGCACGCGAAGAGGGCCTTTAAATGTCGGTTTGATGTGAAAGTGCATCCAAGCTAGACGTTGCCATAGTTTCTTTACGCTATTGCTTATCTCTATTAAAAGGGGACCTTGCACACGTACTGCGTAATCTACTCTTGGTGCAATTTGATTTGGGACATTATTGTCATCAATGATATTAATCCCACCTACAAACGATACTAAATCATCGATTACCGCGACTTTCTGATGTAGTCTGCGTAGCCGATTTTTTTTAAAAGTCCAAGGGGATATTTTTTGTCGGTAAATCAGTACATTAACGCCCGCTATCCGCAAAGATTCGATGTAAGCAGGAGGTAGCGTTTTTGAGCCAAAACCATCAATTAACAAGTAGATTGAAACACCGCGAGATGCAGCTCTTTTCATGGCGTCACCAATCTTTATGCCAATTGCATCCGCCTCATAGATGTAGGTTTGTAAATAGACGTGATGCTGTGCATGATCAATTGCGTGTTCAAGGGCTGGAAAGTATTCAACACCGTTGCGTAAAAGCTGAATGTGGTTTCCGCCGATAAAGTGCATATGTTAATGCCCTTTGATTAAAGTTGCAGACAGCATGGCATGATCGGATAGTTTAACAAAGTGTGGGCCAGAGTGGACTTCTGCATGCTGAATCTTAAACCCACGTGTATAGATTCGATCTAATCTTAAAATGGGCAGCCAAGAAGGAAAGCTACGCGCTGGCTTGCCAGTATGATGATCAAACACTTCTTGTAGGCCGACTTGATGGGCAAATTGTTTGCCTGAGCGCATGCTCCAATCGTTAAAGTCACCAGCTACAATAAGAGGTGCGTGTGTTGGAATATGTTCATGGATATATGATTTAATCATCATCAGTTGTTGCCTACGCCACCGCGCAAATAGTCCAAGATGCACGCAAATCGTATGTAATTGTACATCCCAGTTAGGAATATTAATTTCAGTGTGTAGCATGCCGCGCTCTTCCGAGCGGTGTGCTGATATGTCAATATTGGTCGTTTTGATAATAGGAAACTTGGAGAGCAAAGCGTTGCCATGATGGCCGGCAGGGTAGACTGCATTTTTACCGTATGCATAATCTTTCCATATGCTATCTGCCAGAAATTCCATTTGTCCTGCTGTTGGCCAAGCATCGAAGCGTTTGCTATGCGCTTGATGTACATCACGCACCTCTTGTAAAAATACAACGTCCGCGTGAAGTTTGCGTAGCAAATCTCGTTGATGATGCAACGAAAGGTTAGTGTTGAATTGGGTTAATCCTTTATGGATATTGAAAGTGGCAATACGGAGAGTGTTGTGCACGTTAAATTCACTTCATGATTTAATGCAATTAAGACATCAAATGCCATGCTAGCACAGAGTCATGTTGCGTGCTATTTGATGGCGGATTGATGTGCTTTTAGCCATGTCATGACATGTTCAGCATTCTGATCTGGGGGAAATACAGGGTAGAAAACTTTTGTAATCTGTCGGTTCTCAATCACCATCGTTAAACGTTTGTAAAGTGTTAAGCCAGCGATATTGAAAGTTGGCAGTGCAAGCTTATCTTTTAGCTGCATTGCATGATCGCTTAATAGCTGAAATGGCAGATGCAAACGGTCACGAGCTTCAAGTTGATATTCAGTGGTCTGACTGCTTAGGCCGAATACATTAACGTTCAGCGCCTGCAGTTCGTTGTAGTGGTCACGAAATGCACACGATTGTGGCGTGCAGCCACGTGCGCCTGGTATTTGATCCCAGCCGTTTGGTAAGGGGATTCCAGGCTGGCCTGTCATTGGGTAAACGTAAATGACTACGCTACCAGTTAATTCCGCTAGATTGATACGGCTATTGTCAGTGGCTATTAATGTCAACGCAGGTAATTGCATGCCGACAAGATGCGCCGTTGCACCGTCATCGATTGGTGCTATAAGCGCTTCTGGCAGTTTGAATAGATCTGTCATGTGAATCTATTCGATAAATGTTACTTCAATTCCTTGATCTGTTCCTAATCCATTATCAGGGTTATCTATCCAATATTGATAAAACTCACGGATAACTAACAGAAATACTTGTTTGTTTTCATCCACTTTAAATAAAGGGAGTGTGACATCTACCGCTATTCGATAAACTCTGGCATCGTCGTCCGGCGCGCCTCTTAATTGCAGAAGTAGTATCTTGGCGAGGTTAAGTCGGCTCTCTAACAGTTGTGCATTTGCACCTTTGTCTTTCAGAGCTTGCCTATAAGCATTTAAATGCCGAGTTTCAGTGATATTGAATTTAGCGGACTTCAGTTGATCTGTCAGCGCCTTCAGTGTGGTCGGTTGTGGTTGCCATGAGACAGGCTGTATATCAAAGCCACCTTGACGACTAAACGCCGCGATTGCTTTGATATCTTGCATCCAAAAAGGGAAAAACTCTCTCGCTGTATTTAAACTTTCATGCCAAATGTTAGCAGGAATCGTTTTAATCACTTGTTCAATCGCTTTACTGTAGCTTGTGCGCTCAAGTGGCTGATCTCTGAGAAGTGGGGTGAACTGGTCTAAAAATAATGAGCGTTTGTAAAGCATGCCACTTTTTGCACCTTTACTTTCCAGTAACTTGAAGTAGGCACGAATCGCTTCTTGTTCACGTGAGTCGATCATTTACTTTTGTTTTTCACCAATGTGTGTTTCACCACGCTGTTTTGCGAGCGCTACCTGTTTTTGTCTTTCTAGTAATCGCGCGCGCTTTTCTTCAGAGACTTTATCATAGCAATGTGGGCAAGAAACGCCAGCAACATATTTATCACTTTGCATTTCTGCTGGTGATAGTGGGTATCTGCATGCATAGCACTGGTCATATTCTCCGACCTCTAAATTATGCTTAACTGCAACGCGCTGATCAAATACAAAGCATTCGCCTTCCCACATGCTTTGCTCTTGCGGCACAGTTTCTAGATATTTTAGGATACCGCCTTGTAGATGAAACACTTCATCAAACCCTTGATCTAGCATATAGGATGATGCTTTTTCACAGCGGATACCACCAGTACAGAACATCGCTACTTTTTTATGTTTGGTTTTATCAAAATGCTTTGCTACATATTCTGGAAACTCACGGAACGTGGTAGTTTTAGGGTCGATAGCGCCTTTAAATGTCCCGATATCTACTTCGTAGTCATTTCGTGTGTCAATCAGTAGAACTTCTGGGTCTGAAATCAGTGCATTCCAATCTTCTGGCTTCACATAAGTCCCTACCTTTTTAGTTGGACTAACGCCAGGAACACCTAATGTCACGATTTCTTTTTTAAGCTTGACCTTCATGCGATAAAACGGATGCTCATCAGCGAAAGATTCTTTATGTTCTAAATCTGCAAATTTTCCTGAAAATATTGGATCAGTGCGTAAGTAATTCAGTACACGATGAATATCGTCAGGCAAGCCTGCGATTGTTCCATTAATCCCTTCTTCTGCGAGTAACAATGTGCCTTTAATATGTTGAATTTTGCAAGCGGCAAGAAGAGGTGCTTGCAGGCTTTGATACTCCGGCAAACTAACGAATTTATAAAGGGCAGCGGTAAGGTACTTAGGCATGGCTAGAAGGTTCTTATTTAATCTGTTATTTTAACAGATGATATAAAAAAACAATGCTGATCAAAAAACATCGGTTATCTAACACCATCATAGTGATCTAAAAATAGAGATTTAAAAATCTAGTAGGGCGACAACTTAAACGTTGAAAATCTCATGTCTTTGAAGCAAGCCTTGATTAATCGTTCAATCATTTGCAATCTCAACCCGATTTCTGCCAAGTGCTTTCGCACGATAAAGTGCCTGATCAGCGCGACTTGTTAAATCATCAAGGTCTTCAAGATTAGTTTGATTGCGATGTTTGCTTAACTCAGCCACGCCAAAGCTTGCAGTGATATTGATGCGCTGTCCCTCGTAGTTCAATTCAAGATGTTCAAGTGACAAACGAATTCGCTCTGCAATGGTTGCGGCAGTTGTCTGATTTGTTTCCGAAAGTAGTATAAAAAATTCTTCACCGCCCATTCTACCGAACAAATCTTTGGGGCGTAGCGATTGCCGAATCGGTTCCATGATGGACTGTAAAACAAAATCACCTGCACCATGGCCATAGGTGTCATTGACACGCTTAAAATAATCCAAATCAATTAAAATCATAGAGGCTGTTTGATTGTCTTGTTTTAAGCGATTAATTTCGCGCTGAGCTTCTGTTCTGAAGTGCTGTCGATTCGCAATACCTGTTAATTCATCGACAGCAGCGATTCTCGCAAGTTGAGTATTGGCTAGTTGCAAAGCGTTATTAGCTTTTTCAAGTAAAAGCGTACGTTCATAGACTTTTGATTCCAGCGTGCTGTTATGCATTCTTAAAGTGTGTTCTTTTTCTTCGAGCGCCTGACGTTGTTG
>CAZZDN010000029.1:0-17603 GCA_964652655.1 uncultured Methylotenera sp. | reverse complement strand
CACAAGTTTACTTTGGCAAGCCGTTAGAGAAATTGAATTTAGCGGAAACAGCATTGCTCGCAGGCCTGCCGAAAGCGCCTTCTGGCTACAACCCTTATACGCACCCTAAACGCGCGATTACTCGCCAAAATGAAGTGCTTCGTGATATGTATCGTTACGGCTTTATTGAAGAGTCAGTTTATAAAAAGGCGCTGAATCAACCACTAAAATTTAAAGCATCAAGGCAAGCTAGAGATTTATCAGCAGACTACGTCGCGGAAATGGTGAGAGAGAGCCTTTATGCCAGCTACCAAGACGAGATTTATAGCAGTGGATTAAAAGTTTACACGACCATCCGCAAAGCAAATCAAGAGGCTGCCAATAGCGCGCTAAGAGATGGCATCTTGGATTATGACGCGCGCCAGGGTTACCGTGGACCAGAAAAGCTGCTTAAGCTAAACGACCCAACCTCCGACGCTGGCAAAGAAGCCATTGCAGATGCATTAAGTGAAATTGAAATATCCAATGGACTCATGCCGGCAGTGATTACTAAGCTTGGCGAAAAATCCATTACCGTACATACAAAATATGGCGAAGATGTAGAAATTGAGGGCAAAGGTCTGGCTTTAATCGATAAGTCATTACGTGAAAAAGACCCAGAAAAGCGCTTGTTAAAAGTAGGTGCTGTGATTCGGATCCTTAACGCATCCCCTTCCACCCAATCGGGCCAATGGCGTGTCGTTCAATTGCCCCAAGTTGAATCAGCACTTATTTCGATTGACCCTGAAACTGGCGCGATTCGAGCATTGGTCGGTGGTTTTGATTTTAATCGCAATAAATTCAACCATGTCACGCAAGCTTGGCGCCAACCCGGCTCTAGTTTTAAACCATTTATCTATTCAGCCGCGTTAGAAAAAGGCTATACGCCAGCGACGATTGTGGAAGATGAGCCACTCAGCTTTTCGTCTGAAGAAACAGGCAATACAGAGTGGACACCTCAAAACTACGATGCGACTTTTGATGGCCCAATTCGACTTAGACAAGCATTGGCCAAATCTAAAAATATGGTGGCGATTCGCGTGCTAGAGAGCATAGGTAAGGGCTATGCGCAGGATTACATTACACGCTTTGGCTTTTCTGCCAAAAATCACCCTGCCTATATGACGATGGCGCTAGGCGCAGGCTCAGCAACCCCGATGCAAATGGCTAGTGCTTACGCAGTATTTGCTAACGGAGGCTATCGTATTAACCCATTCTTGATCACCAAAATTGTGGACCATAACGGCAAGCTTATTTCTAAAAATAAATTTGTTACAGCAAAACATGATGCGCCACGCGTGATTGACGCGCGCAATGCATTTATTATGAACTCCATGATGCAAGATGTGGTGCGCTATGGCACAGCGACCAAAGCCTTGCAACTTGGCCGTCGCGATATCGCTGGTAAAACAGGCACGACTAATGACCATTTTGATGCCTGGTTTACTGGCTATAGCCCGAAACAAGTGGCGGTGACTTGGGTTGGTTTTGATAAACCGAAACGTCTAGGCCGCAACGAAACTGGTGGCTCCACCGCATTGCCAATCTGGATTAAATATATGGCGACGGCATTAAGGAATGTGCCAGAAACTGACATGCCCGTACCCGATGGCGTGATGGCGTTACGCGTAGACCCAGTGACAGGCGTAAGAGCGGATAATGACGAGAATGGTATTTATGAGTATTTTTATCATGAGAACCCACCGCCAGAAGTGGAAATACCGCTACCTGGCATGTTAGAGGAAGAAGCGTTACCGCTAAGTCAGCCCCAACAGATGTTACAACCTGAAATTATTTTGCAGCCTAGAACTTCAACGCCTAAAGCGCCTGAGCCGCCATCAAAGCTAAAAGATCTGAGCATGACCAAAGGCATTAAACCTGCTGACTCTGGCATTAACAAGGAATTAGCCTCCAGCAAGGCAATAGAGCCTGCGAAACCTAAAAAGGTAGAAACTACCAATGAAGCGAATAACAACCAAGTGCAGCAGTTATTTAATCCGCATTAAGCTCCAGTACAACCGGAGTGTGGTCTGAAGGACGCTCTAACTTACGTGGTGCTTTATCTATATAGGCGGCCATACACAAGCCTTTAAGCGCATCGCTCACTAATATATGGTCGATACGCATACCAAGATTACGCCTGAAGCCCATCATACGATAATCCCACCAGCTAAAGCTTTTTTCGGGCTGGTCAAACAATCTGAAGCTATCATGCAGACCAAGGCCAATCAACTGATTAAAGGCCTCGCGCTCTAAGGGGGAAACCAATATCTGCCCCTCCCAAGCCACAGGGTCGTGGCAATCACGGTCCTCTGGTGCAATGTTATAGTCACCCAGTAGTGCCAGTTTTGGATACTGCACCAACTCGGTTTTAAGCCAGCGGTTCAAGGCCGCCAACCAGCGCATTTTATATTGATATTTGTCTGAGTCTACCGCCTGACCATTCGGTATGTAAGCGCACACAACGCGAATACCATTGATATCTGCTGCGATCACGCGTTGCTGGTCATCATCAAAATCAGGGATGTTGTGTTGGACATTAACGATAGGATGCCGACTAATAATGGCCACCCCGTTATAGGTTTTTTGACCAATATGCACGGCATGGTAGCCTAACTCACGCAATGTCTCATAAGGAAACTTACTATCTTCTTGCTTGGTTTCTTGCACGCATAACACATCTGGCTGGTTAGCAGTTAGCCAATCCACTACGTGCGGTAAGCGTACATTAAGAGAATTAACGTTCCAACTAGCAAGTTTCATAGATTTGATGTGAGTGACACAAAATTGATTGAGAAATAGCAGTGCGCAACTCTAACATGCATCAACCCATGGGTCAAAAACCATGGATCACCTTACAGATGATGATTTACAGCATCATTTTGATACTTCACTAACCGAAAGTAGATTACTTAACCACTTGAGTTTCATGAATATGATAAAGTCCATTTTTTAGAAAAGTAACCTATGATTAAAGCCGCAATATTTGATATGGATGGCTTGCTGATTGATTCAGAACGCATCATTATGCAAGCCTGCATTACCGCCGCACAACAAGTTGGCATCACTTACACACAAGCAGACTATGTTGAACTGATTGGCCTAGCAGGGCCAGACTCCACACGCGTGATGACAGCACAACTTGGCGGCATAGAAAAATTTAATCAAGTCATGGTTGGGTTAGATGCTGAGCTATCTAAACGGAATAATGCCTTCCCACTCAAACAAGGCGCACTCCAATTACTACAACATTATCGGGCTAATCATGTGGTTTGCAGCGTTGCATCGTCCTCCGCCACACACCATATTAAACACCGCCTAAGCCAAGTGGGGGCGATGGATTACTTTGCACATATCACCAGCGGGCAAGAGGTGGCGCGTGGCAAACCCAATCCAGACATTTACTTATTAGCCATTAAAAAATTGGGGCTACCTGCAGAGCAATGTATTGCGTTTGAAGATAGTGAAGCAGGAGCACGTGCCGCGATTGCCGCTGGGCTGAAAGTGGTTGTGGTGCCAGACTTAATCCAACCAAGCGAATTTGTTACCAAACACAGCCATCAAATTGCCGATTCACTACTCAGTTACCTAGAGCGAATTTGATTTCAGGCCAAATTTGGGTGATAGTCCAGATTAAAATTTAGCCCTAATTCAATGGTGTTAGGTGCCAAACATGCTCGGCAGCAGGGCACTTACCCTTCAAGCCACCAGCAACGGGTATGCTGGCAATTAAGTTTAATTCATAAGCTGTTTGATAATGCTGCCTGACCTCTTCTGCATCCACAGAAAACGGTGGGCCAGCTTGCAATGCTTGGTCATACTCAAAGCAAATCAGCAATTGAGTCGCCGCCTGCGTGAGTGCCGTTAAATGGGCAGAATAATCTTGACGCATATCCGCTGGCAACGCGACCAAGGCCGCGCGATCATACACCGCATCGACATGGCCTAATATTTCAGTTGTAAGCTTGAAAATATCGCCCACATATATGTCAATATTGGCAGCAGAGTAATGGACAAGTTCACCAACTGGCTTAATCGTTGGCGTTAACCCTAGATGTTTGAATAAGCCCTCTATCGCAACCACACTTAACTCAGCACCAACTACACGATAGCCTTGCGTCATTAGCCAAGCAATATCGAGCGTTTTGCCACAAAGTGGTAAAAATACGCTAGCGCCTTGCGTTAACTTGAGGATATGTAAATATTTTACTAGCAGTGGATTTACTTCTGGCAGATGGAAACCTATCTCGTTTTTTTGCCATTTTTGATGCCAGAAGTCTACATGCATACTAAATTTTCATAAGGCCTGTATAGGATTCTGCCCACTAGCTCGCTAATTAAGCCATACCATTATGGCGCAACAGTGCATCCATACTCGGCTCTCTACCCCTAAATGCCACAAATGATTCCATCGCTGGGCGACTACCACCTTTTGCCAGCACTTCATTTTTAAAGCGTTTACCTGCTTCATCTGAAAGCACGCCCATTTCTTCAAACAGGCTGTAAGCATCTGCTGACAAAACTTCTGCCCATTTGTAGCTGTAGTATCCAGCCGCATAGCCACCTGCGAAGATATGACTAAAACTATTTGGAAAGCGGTTCCATTTTGGTGGGCGTACAACGGCGACTTCATCACGTACTTGCTCAATTAAATCGAGCGCGGTCAGTTTGCCATGTGGGTCAAACTCGCCGTGCAGACGCATATCGAAAAGTGAGAACTCAATTTGACGGACAGTTTGCATGCCAGCTTGGAAGTTTTTGGCTGCAACCATTTTATCGAAGAGTTCGCGTGGTAGTTGGGCGCCAGTTTCTACATGCGCAGTCATATGGCGCAGAACCTCCCACTCCCAGCAGAAGTTTTCCATGAACTGGCTGGGTAGTTCTACCGCATCCCATTCCACACCCTTAATACCCGAAACGCCGTATTCATCCACCTGCGTGAGCATATGGTGGAGACCATGACCGAACTCATGGAACATGGTGATGACTTCATCATGTGTAAACAGGGCTGGTTTACCGCCCACTGGCGCAGAGAAGTTACATGTCAAGTAAGCGACAGGTAACTCAACTCCTTCTGCTTTTTGACGGCGACTGATGCATTCATCCATCCAAGCACCACCGCGCTTATGATTACGTGCATAAAGATCAAGGTAAAAGTAAGCGACTGGCTGATTTGCACTGTCTGTAATTTCATAAAAACTTGCATCTGCATGCCATACTGGGGCATCGACTTTGCGCACCTGCACACCAAAAATCGTTTCCGTGACTTTAAACAAACCAGCCAGCACTTTGTTTTCCGGGAAGTATTGCTTGACTTCTTGGTCTGAAAACGCATATTTTTCAACACGTAGTTTTTCACTCACGTAAGCCACATCCCAAGCTTGCATGTCGTTAATACCCAATTTGGCAGCATAAGCAGTAAGCTCTTGCATATCTTGTTGAGCATAGGGTTTGGCGCGTTTTGCCAGTGTGTTTAAAAACTCAGTTACTTGCTGTGGACTATCTGCCATTTTGGTGGCAAGTGACAGCTCGGCAAAATTACTAAAACCTAGCAACTGTGCTTCTTCACGCTTGAGCTTGAGGATATCACTAATTAAGCTAGTGTTATCCCATTCTGGCTTGCTTAACTCAGAAGCACGTGTCGCATAAGCACGATACAAAGTCTCTCGTAGTGCACGGTTGTCCGCATATTGCAACACTGGCATATAGGATGGGAAGTGCAAGCTAAACTGATATCCCTCTTTGCCATCCGACTTTGCCGCTTCTTTGGCGGCCTCAATCGCGTCTTCGGGCAGGCCTGCCAGATCCGCAATATTTTCAACGATATGCTTGAAATCGTTGGTATTGTCCATGATGTTTTCTTCAAACTTACTACCCAACTTGGACAACGCCTCACTTATCTCCTTAAAGCGAACTTTTTGCGCCGCAGGAAGCTCTGCACCACCTAGTTTAAAATCGCGAACTTCATTGTTGACGATTTTTTGCTGTGTTGGCGTCAATCTTGAAAATTCCGCACTGGCTTGAATCGCTTTGTACTTAGCGTACAAGCGCTCATCCTGTGATAAATCGCTATAAAAATCTGTGAGTTTTGCTAAGTTATCGTTGTAGGCTTCACGCAACTCAGGGCTATTGACCACAGCATTCAT
This sequence comes from uncultured Methylotenera sp., assembly GCA_964652655.1. Lineage (GTDB taxonomy): Bacteria > Pseudomonadota > Gammaproteobacteria > Burkholderiales > Methylophilaceae > Methylotenera. The sequence goes on along the minus strand of CAZZDN010000029.1, from coordinate 11,439 downwards.
ATGGCCAACCTGACTCCATGAACGACCCAGTTTTTCGCTATGATCTTCTAACTTAACCGCAAAATTTTGCCACGTTGGCGCTTCATCACTCGTTGCAAGTTGCTCAACCAGCGCGCGTCCTTCAGCAATTAATGCATCGACAGCTGGGCCGACATGCTCAGGTTTAATTTCGTTGAATTTAGGTAGTCCAGAGAAATGCAATAATGGGTTTGACACAAACAATCCTTAATACAGTGTTAATTTAGTACAACATTCGTTGATAAGACTTTGTTGATGAAACTCAGTGAATCAATCGCAGACACAATGGGTAACGATAGGTTTCGCCGTTACTAGTAGAGATCGCGGCAACAATGCATAAAACCACATTGAATAGCCAGATGATTCCCAGCAATAAAAAGCCCACCAAAATTGCAATCAAAATACCAGATACAAATTGTGCCAGCAAAATAGTAAGTTGAAAGTTCAATGCCTCTTTGGCCTGTGCGGACAAATACTCGTTATCGTCTTTTTTAAGTAGCCAGACAATTAACGAGGGAATAAATGAAAATAATATCCCGCTTAAATGTGTAATGGTTGCGATGTTTTTATCGTCATTACTTGGCACGAGTATCTCGTTGTTCATTTCAGCATCCTCTCATATTACGTCTGATTAAATTTAGCTAGGCTGAGTTCAATTTTTTCTATATCTGACAGACCTAACACTTTTCGTGCCTGGGCTTTCAGCTCGGCGAGCTGACTATGCAACACTTGCTGTTTAACACTTAGAATATGCGACGGGTGCATAGACAATTGCTGCAACCCCATGCCTAACAGCAACTTAGTAAAGCGTGCATCCCCCGCCATTTCACCACATACAGACACTTGCTTGCCAAGCTTTGCGCCAGCTTTGATGGTCATTGAAATCAATTTTAAAATGGATGGATGTAAGGGATTATATAAATGCGCCACTGCATCATCTGTTCGATCAATTGCCAAGGTGTATTGTATTAAATCGTTAGTACCGATAGATAAGAAATCTAGTTCGTTGGCAAAGGCCTCTGCATTAATCGCCGCCGCAGGGATTTCTATCATCCCACCTAACGCAATATTCTCATCAAAAGGAATGTTGTCCTTACGTAAGCTTTGCTTTGCTCGTTCAAGCAACAACTTAGTCTGCCTGAGCTCTGACAATGTGCAAAGCATAGGAATCAATATCTTGATATGTCCATAATGAGAAGCACGCAACAAGGCACGCAACTGGGTATGAAAAAGCTGTGGCTCAGACAAACACAGACGAATCGCACGTAAACCTAAGGCAGGGTTCGCACAGTTGACCACAGTATCAGGATTAAGCTGTTTGTCTGCGCCGATATCCAATGTACGGATAGTGACAGGCGCACCTTTCATTGCTTCAGCAACGGCTTTATAAGCAACAAACTGCTCTTCTTCATCAGGCGTATCGTGGCGATTCATAAAAAGAAATTCGGTACGATACAAACCAATGCCAGTGGCGCCTGCCAGTTTTACTGCCGACACATCCTCTGGCACTTCAATATTGGCTAATAAATCGATGCTGACACCGTCAATTGTCACCGCCTTAGTGCTTTTGATACGCTTCAGTTTTTGCTGTTCGAGCTCCCACTGATCTTGGCGTAGCTTGTACTCTGCCAGAATCTCTTTTGATGGACTGACAATCACAATCCCTAAATGGCCATCCACAATAATCAACTCACCATCGTTGATTAAATCTCGGGCACGTTGCAACGCAACAATAGATGGAATATTAAGACTACGCGCTAGAATAGCGGTATGAGAAGTCACGCCACCGACATCGGTAATGAATGCGGCAAACTGATGCTGTTTAAATTGAATCGCATCTGCAGGTGAAATATCGTGTGCGACTAAAATCAGCTTTCTTTCCTGACTCAATGCACTCATTTGCTGTTCGGTACTTAGCTGGCTAGGATGCCCCAATAGCGCTTTAATGATACGCTCAACCACTTGCACGACATCTTGTTTGCGCTCACGGAAGTAAACATCCTCAATTTGCTCAAACTGCTCGACGATATCGTCCATCTGCAGTTTGATTGCCCACTCAGCATTACACTGCTCTTTGCGAATAATCTCTTTAGGCACTTCAGTGAGAGACTTATCTTCTAACATCATTAAATGCGTGCCTACAAATGCACTTAACTCTGCTGGCGCGTTTTTTCGCAAGCTTTGGTTAATTTGCTCTAGCTCAGCCTTAACACTAGCAATCGCTTCACTGAACCGATCAATTTCAGTTTCAATTAAATGTTTAGGTAACTGATAATGAACGACCTCTAGCAATGCATTAGAAACAAGATGCGCCTGTCCAATGGCAATGCCACTAGAGACAGCAACACCATGAATACTAAAGCTGGGTATCGACAAACTACTCATTCATCCTCACCAAATCGGCTATTAATTAGCGCAACCAATGTATCGACGGCAGCAACTTCATCGGCGCCATTTGCCTCTAAGGTCACTATCGACCCTTTAGCTGCGGCCAGCATCATCACACCCATAATGCTTTTAGCATTCACTCGACGACCATTACGCGTAATCCACACTTCACTCGCAAACTTACCAGCAGCTTGTGTAAGTTTAGTAGATGCACGTGCATGCAACCCTAGTTTATTGATAATTTCCAGTTCTTTAGTAATCATGCTGTTGGACCTAGTTGTTTTTATAATACTGACCTATTGGAAGAATACTACTCGTAGCGTTCGCATTGTTGGCTGGTAAACTGCACCACACCCTCACGGCCACCACTTAAGGCTTTTGCGATGACAACATTCAGTGGTTCGTGCCTATATGTCATCGCACGCACTAGCATGGGTAAGTTAACCCCTGCCACGCCAGCCACGATGTCTGGTTGCCATAATTTAGTCACAATATTGCATGGCGTTGCTCCGTACATATCAGACAGCACGAGCACGCCATCCCCAGTATTTAATTGTGCAACCAGCGCTTGCGCTTTAGGTAACACCTGATTAGGGTCGTCTTGACTATTAATTGCTAATGCCGCAATCTGCGCTGGTGCCCCACCTAACACATGGTTTGCGCATGCGATCAGGCTTTCACCCAATGCACCATGCGTTACAATCAAAATACCTATCATTATTGACAATCAATCCTATTGGTTTTAACGCCTAGTTTAGCTGAATACCAAGCGCCATTCTGATACATTGTTTTATTTTAATCTTTGGTTTTATTAAACCACGGGGCGTTACTTTAACTCTCGATGCCGAGTTAATACTTTTTGCGTCGTTTTAAAGTATTGACTCAACATTTCCACGAGGTAAACAGAGCGATGTTGCCCGCCAGTGCAACCCACCGCCACAGTCAAGTAACTGCGGTTATCCTGCACAAAACATGGTAGCCACTTCTCTACATAATTTCTAATATCATGCATCATCTCGCTTACCATCGCGTGATCCTTTAAAAATGCCTGCACTTCTTCGTCACGGCCAGTAAGGTCGCGTAACACAGGGTCGTAATGTGGGTTAGGTAAGCAACGCACATCAAATACAAAATCCGCATCTAGTGGAATACCGTGTTTAAAACCAAACGATGTGAACAACAAGGTCAATCCTGTGTGCTCAATCGAAACAACATCTTTGACCCAACCTCGCAGTGTATTGGCGCTTAAATAGCTAGTATCAATCACATGCCCAAGACCTTCGCCTAGGCCACCAAGTAAGTCGCGTTCAAGCGCGATGCTCTCAGCCAAAGTAATCGCGTCTTTACTAAGTGGGTGTTTACGCCTTGTTTCACTAAACCGTTTAACTAAAGTTTCAACATTCGACTCCAGAAACAAGACCTGCACGTCTATATTTTTTGATTTCAACTGTTCTATATGCAAAGGCAGCGTCTCTATCGCAACACTGCGGCTATCAATACTAATCGCAATACGTTTGTGATCAACATCTAGATGATCTGCAATCGAAGCCAGCATGGTTGCAGGTAGGTTATCGATACAGTAGTAGCCGCTATCTTCTAGCGCGCGTAATGCGATACTTTTACCAGAGCCAGACAGTCCTGTGACAATAATCAGTTGTTTCATTGGTGTTCATTAATCATAGAGTGTGATGTATACGCTGGTGCAAAATTTATTTATGCTGCCTCATTGCACGCTGCTGGCGTTGCATTAGCTGTTTAGTTGCGTTTATTCCACGTAATAGCAACATATGGTTGCGTACAGCCACCTCAACCAACACCGCAATGTTGCGCCCTGCCGCAATCGGAATATGTACTTTGGTTACTTTTAAACCCAGCACTTCTTCATGCTGAGTTTTAATGCTCAAACGATCTAACATTTGCAATGTTTGTAAGTCAGCGCTTTCTAACTGAATGATTAAATCTAGCGGCTTGGTAGGCTTCACCGCATTATCACCAAACAATGCGCGTATATTTAAAATACCTAAACCACGAACTTCTAAAAAGTCCTCTAGCAGCGGTGGACAACGTCCCTCTATACGCTCAGGCGAGATGCGAAAGAAGTCTACAATATCATCGGCAATCAAGCGATGCCCACGAGAAATCAACTCTAGCGCAAGTTCACTCTTGCCGATAGCCGCCTCACCTTTGATCAACACACCAAAGCCCTGCACTTCCATAAACACACCATGGACACTGATCGTTTCAGCCATCGCCTGTGCTAAGAAGTGGCTCAAAATATCCATGAGCTCAGGGCTGCGTAAGGTAGAGGTGAATAACGGGACGTTATGTTGATTAGCGGCGGTCAATAAGATATTTAGTACGGTCTCGCCATTCGCCACAATCACAGCAGCCAAGTCCGTTGAGAATAAATTATTAATGGCACGCTCTGCGTCTGCAGACGGGAGATTCTTAATATAATCCATCTCTGCACAGCCCAACACTTGCACTCGGTTAGGATGTACAAAATTAAGGTGGCCGATTAGCGCCAGAGATGGTTTGGTAACAGTTTCGCTAGTGAGAGTATTTGACCCGCCGTCGAGTCCTGCAACCCAATTTAACTTGAGTTTACGGCGGGTTTGTTTGAATAGCTCAGCGACGTTGAATTGAGCCATATTTAAGGTAACAAAAAGAATTAAATACTATAAAACTCAGTCAATGTTTTGATGCTTTACTGCACCATTCGCTTTATGATGATTTGTGTTTTTCTCTTTATGTTTCACCACTTGACGGTCTAACTTGTCGGTCAACATATCGATTGCACTATACATATTCTCATCTTGGCATTCAGCGTGGATATCATTACCAGGAACATGCAGTGTAGCTTCAACCTTTTGAGCCAGCTTTTCAACACTCATGGTCACTTTGACATCGATCACATGATCAAAGTGATTGCTGATTTTAGTTAACTTACTCGTGACATAGTCACGTAAAGCGGGCGTAATTTCTAAATGATGACCTGTTAATTGTAAATTCATGACTTGCTCCTTTTGAAAAAATTCTGCAAATATTAACGCTTATCGGTTCTTGATTAAGACTTACAGAACAATTTCAGTTTACAACTTTTCACTCGGTCTGTGGCAAGGAAATCAACAATTTTTTACGCTGATTGCAACAATCCGCTTATAGTGATTTTCTTAAGCTTGCCGGTGCAATATTCATCGACTCACGATACTTAGCAATCGTACGGCGTGCAACTACAATTCCCTGCTTGGCTAACAAATCGGTAATCTGATTATCAGAATAAGGCTTCTTGGGGTTTTCCTGATCGACCAACTGTTTAATCAATGCTCGAATTGCAGTGGCAGAGCAAGTACCTCCCGTATCTGTTGCTACTGAGCTACCAAAAAAATACTTCAACTCAAAAATACCACGTGGCGTCAGCATGTACTTATTCGTCGTCACTCGAGAGATAGTGGACTCATGCAACTCCAATTCATCAGCAATCTCTCTCAGCACCAACGGACGCATCGCAACCTCTCCATACTCTAAGAAGTTACGCTGCCTATCTACAATTGCTTGCGACACACGTAAGATTGTAGAGAAGCGTTGCTGGATATTTTTAATCATCCACTTTGCTTCTTGCATCTGACTTTGCAAATACTGGCTGGAGCTATCTCGATTGCGCTTCAAGATACCCGCATAAAGCTGGTTAATCTTCAGCTTAGGAATTACGCTGTCATTTAAGCTAGCAATCCAAATGCCCTTCACTTTTTTTACAATTACTTCATGCTGGATATAATGCTCTGAGCCTATGTGGCTAAATGCACTACCGGGGCGAGGGTTTAAGCTAGTAATTAACTGCTGCACGTGCTTCAAGGTAGACTCATCACAACCAAGCTCCTTACGCAATTTTACAAAATCACGTGCGGCAAGTAGTGGCAAATACTGTTTAGCGACGAGATTAGCTAACGCTAAATGTGGCGTCTCTTTTGCTAACAAATCAAGCTGTAGCAGCAAGCACTCACTCAGGCTACGCGCGCCTACGCCAGGCGGATCGAGATGCTGCACATGACGCAACGCTGTTTGTAGCTCTATCGCATCGATTTCTAACTCTTCTGGCATAAGCTCGGCAATTTCTTCTAGCGACTGCTCTAAATAGCCATCATCATTAATACTATCGACAAGCATTAGCGCCAACGATTGGTCACGCTCAGACAGAGGCATCAGTTTTAACTGCGAAAGCAAATGCTCGCGCAAAGTTGCCTGCAAAGTTTCTTGTGGCTTGAAATCACTATCATCGTCTGCCGGCATGGAATTTTCATCCCAGCGACTACCATTAGAAAACTCATCAAACTCGTCATTAAACTCTGCCGCAAAAATATCAGCATATTCATTATTCGGTACATCAAAGTCAGCAGTGTCCGATGCATCAACCGCAGTTGAGGCAACAGAATCTAATCCGCCAAACTCACTCGTAGCCTCTGAATAATCAACATCAAAATTGTCAGATGTCGGCTTATCGACCTCTGCGACAATATCTACGCTCTGCGCACTGACATCCACACCGTCATTGACAGGCTCAACATCATTGCCATACTCATCTTCACCATCATCGCCACGCTCCAACAAAGGATTGGTCTGCATCAGCACTTCTATCTCTTGATTCAACTCTAATGTTGAAAGCTGCAACAGACGAATCGCCTGTTGCAATTGAGGCGTCAGCGAGAGGTTTTGTGAAAATTTAAGTTGTAACCCTTGCTTCATAGGCGGAAATCTTTACCCAAATACACTTCTCTTACGCTCTCGTTCGCGACGATTTCACTTGGAACACCTGATGCGAATACATGCCCTTGATTGACAATATAAGCGCGATCGCAAATACCCAAGGTTTCACGCACGTTATGGTCAGTAATCAGCACGCCAATATTTCGTGAACTTAAAAAGCGAATAATCTGCTGAATATCGATCACGGCGATAGGGTCGATGCCAGCAAACGGCTCATCCAACAGAATAAAACTCGGGTCAGATGCTAAACAGCGTGCAATCTCCACGCGACGACGCTCACCACCAGACAAACTGACTGCCGCACTATCACGAATATGCGTGATATGCAGCTCTTCTAACAATGACTCCAGGCGCTCATTCATTTCCAGTTCAGAAATATTCTGCAACTCCAAAATTGCTAAAATATTTTCAGACACGGTCAGTTTGCGAAAAATGGAGGCTTCTTGTGGCAAATATGACAACCCCATTCTGGCACGCATATGAATTGGCATATGACTCAAATCTGCACCATCTAGCGCAATGCGGCCTGCATCCAAACCAACCAAACCAACAATCATGTAAAAACTTGTGGTTTTCCCTGCACCGTTAGGCCCGAGCAAGCCAATGACTTCACCGCTTTTAATCGACAAAGAGATATCTTGCACCACGGTCCTTGCACCATAAGCCTTACGCAGGTTTTCAACAATTAACTCACTCATTATCGTTCACTTATCACGCTGTATTATTGGGAGAATTATTGAGCAGCACTAGGATTTCTACTCACTTCTAATGTACGACTAAACCTAGAATCCTTGACTGTAGGAATCGTTCCGCTACCACTAGAGCTGCTCGGCGCTGGTTTGTTAACTGGCTCAACAGGCTTAATCTCAACTGGTGCTTTTTTATTCTTAGGCTGAATCACCGCACGAACGCGGCCAGTGCCTGCTGTTCCACTTTGAGGGCTACCACCAATCACTTCGGCATATTCAGCATTTGCGTCATACATAATGTAATCACCATGGACGACATCTTCACCACGTTTCACCCAAGCCTTTGTGTAAAGTTGAACTTTATCCATGCGACCATCATACTCAATGCGTTGTGCACTCCCCTGAATATATTCATTCTTTCCCTCCATTCGCTGCTTGAAGGTGGTCGGATTCCCTAATGAAGTGCTGTGTTGAAACCCTTCTTTATCCTCGCGCACAATCAACTTGTCTGCGCGAATCTCAAGGGTACCCTGCGTCAAAATCACGTTACCTGCATAAGTACTAATCTGCTTTGCATCATCAACTTTCATTGTATCCGCTTCAAGATCAATGGGCTTATCACGATCGGCGGCTTCTGCCCACACGCGCCCACTTAGGCTTAGCAACACACAGCCAAACATAAAAACATTGGATAATTTATTGATTTTAATCATGAAAAGCTACCTATTCATAGCGTCGCCGAATGCGCGCATTGTTACTTGTTTTTTCTGACTGCACCGTTACAGCAGGCTTACGTAATTTGGGTTGCGATTTACTCTTTTGATTCGAAGTGACCGCTTTTTTAGTTTTCAATGCTTTAGCTTTCGCTGCTGGCTGCTCATAATGCGCTCGTACCTTATTCATCAAAGTAACGGTTTGCTGTTGCTTTTCATAAATCAAGCCTGTAGCGTACACCACGGTACCCGGCGCCTGTTTGATTACCACAGGTCGATCCGTCGTTGCATATTCTTCATTAGGCAGAATTTTAAGATAATCCGTCTCAACCGTCATTTCGCCTTTGTCGCCAAAAGCCTCGCGCATGACAAGTACATTACCAAAAACTTCCACTTGCTCACCATCACTAGATACATTCCCCGTATCACCTTCCAGCTTAGTATAAGGCTTATCTTTTGCAAACTGAATAAAACGCGGCTTAATTAAGTCTGTCGCGTCATTATCTGGAAAGTGCTTCATCTCCGCTGCCGCCAACTTATAACGCAAGGCGCCGTTGACATCCGTTTGCGTCGTCTCAAAATTACTCATGATATAGTCAGGATCGTGCCGGCTACTGCCATCCAATTTAGGCAACTGCGGCTGAACCGACCGATCAATCCAAAAAGTAAGCACAGCAAGCAGTAACAACAATGCTAAAGGAAAAGCGATGGCCGATTTTGTCCCAAACTGCATACCTAAATACCACCCAGATGGAGACTAGTTTGCATTAACAGTTTATTCATGCAGATAAACCCCGAGCCTAGTTGGAAATACTAGCTTGCGTTAAAAATCTTGCCATTTGTTCATCAAATGTGCCCTGCGCCTGCATAATCAGCTCGCACACCTCACGAACAGCCCCTCTGCCGCCTTGTTTTTTTGTCACATAATGTGCATGCTTGAGCAATAAAGCCGGTGAATCTGGCACGGCAATAGCCAGCCCACATTGCAACATTGGCGGCAGATCCACAACATCATCGCCCATAAAAGCGCATTGCGCCACACTGTAACCCTGTTGCTTAATCAACCTCTGAAATGCAGCCAGCTTATCTTCTGCACCTTGATAAAGGTGTTTTACGCCCGTACTTTCCGCACGCTTTTGAACCACTTTTGAAGTACGCCCGGTAATAATGGCAAGCTCAACACCCGTTGCTTTCAGTAGTTTCATCCCCAGCCCATCATGCGCATGAAACGTTTTATATTCTTGACCATCATCCCCAATCGTCAAGCCGCCGTCCGTCATCACACCGTCAACATCTAATACCAATAGCCGTATGCCTTTCAAACGCTCAGTCAGGGAAATGTTGTTCTGTAGCGCAGTCATTCAAACCACCTTTGCCAATAAAAGGTCATGCATATTTAATGCGCCAACTAGACAACCGGCATCATCAATCACTAGTAATCCATGAATTTTACGTTGCTCCATCAACTCAACGGCAGCAATTGCCAGCTGATCCTGATGAATCGTACTCGGACTAGTATGCATGACATCTGCAATTTTAGAGGTCATGACGTTCACATTTTGTTCAAAGGCACGCCTTAAATCTCCATCAGTAAACACCCCTATCGGCTTATGTTCAGCGTCGACAATAGCCGTCAAACCCAAGCCTTTACGCGACATTTCAAGCAATGCTTCTGCTAAACCAGCCTGCGCTTGGACATAAGGAACCCCATCACCAACACGCATTAAATCGACCACCCTAACCAACAGGCGACGCCCCAAGCTACCGCCTGGGTGAGATCTAGCGAAATCTTCAGCAGTAAAATCGCGTAAGTCTAGGACACAAAGCGCCAAAGCATCGCCTAATGCCAGAGCAACGGTCGTGCTTGAAGTCGGTGCCAATCCGAGTGGACATGCCTCTTTGCTGACATGGGCACTCAAATGAACATCCGCCGCTTTAGCTAAGCTTGATGCATCATTCCCGGTAATTGCAATGATGCTTGCCCCCAAGCGTTTTAATGGCGGAATAATCGCGAGGATTTCATCACTTTCGCCAGAATTAGAAAGGGCAATCACCACATCTCCTGCGGTAATCATTCCCAAATCGCCGTGGCTAGCTTCTGCTGGGTGCATAAAAAAGGCTGGCGTACCTGTACTTGCAAGGGTTGATGCGATTTTACCGCCTATATGCCCAGATTTACCCATCCCACTAACAACCACGCGCCCCTTGCATTCCAGAATCAAAGAGACCGCCTCACTGAAGCGATGATCCAAACGCTGGGCCAAGGCGTTTATCTCACTTGATTCCAGATACAAAACCTCTTTTGCCAAGGCTAAAGTTTGCGCCTGATCAGGTAACCGAGGAGCACCTGCGGCTTGTGTTGTTTTAATCTGTGAGGACTGGGCCATAAGTTATCTGTACTCGATTTATCTATACTTTAAAACTGCCTAATAAACACCGCTTTATTCAAAACTTTTGTCATAATTAAAGTATTAAGCAACTAGTATAAAAGGGAATGCTTTTGCAATAAAGCCCAAACATCTATGAATACTGGAATATTGCTGAAAATAACCAAAATTATTTAGTCATAGGCATAGTTTTTGCTGTATCGCGCAAATTTTACAAAAAATTGCGTAAAATCGACTAAGATATAAATAGATTTCATGCTGGTTTATAAAACAATACAGAACCCAATCCTTTTACTATAAAAAAATAAGCTAAAACTAAAGGCAATATGTCAGGCACGCTACCCCTCATTCTTATGCTACTCATCAGCTCGGTGCTTGCTGTTGCGCTTTTCCGTAAGTTCCGCTTACCCGCAATGCTGGCTTATTTTTTAGTTGGGTTTGCACTAGGTCCACATACCTTTGGCGTACTTCCGGATGACG
>CAZZDN010000028.1:0-18598 GCA_964652655.1 uncultured Methylotenera sp. | reverse complement strand
ATGGTGCTAGAACTCCAAATAATGACACTTCTAAAGGTAGTGAGCTTGGTCAAACCCCTACACGTACATTCTCACTTTGGAACAAATATCAAATCAACGAGACATGGGCAGTGGCTTTGGGTGCGGTCAGTCGTTCTGAGATGTACGCACTTAGCCCTACCGTTGGTGCTAGCACGATATTGCCTGGTTACACTCGTTACGACGCTGCGATTTTTGCCAAAATCAATCCGAAATGGCGTGCGCAAGTGAATATCGAAAATTTGACAAACAAAGACTATGCTTTGTACGCACATAACAATAACAACATCACCCCTGGAGCGCCAATTAATTTAAGAGCGACCTTAAACTATCAATTTTAATTATTTTTTTATACCGCTCAAGCCCTTATCAATAAGGGCTTTTTTTACATCTTGTTTAATAGCATGGCTAGGCAGTGGTAAAATAACATCATGAATAAATTACCAGACACGCTCCAGCGCTTTGTATTTGAAAATACGCCAATACGCGGCAACCTAGTGAATCTAACGAGTACACTTCAGCTCGCTTTGAACAAACAGCATTTACCTGCTGGCCTCAAGCACGCACTTGGTGAGTTAATGGCTGCTAGCGCACTGCTAACTGCTACATTAAAAATGAGTGGATCACTTGTATTACAGATTCAAAGCAAAGGTGCATTAAAGCTACTGGTAGTAGAGTGCAACTCTGAGTTTGGCATTCGTGCTACCGCCAAGTGGAAAGGGGAAGTTTCAGACGAACAAAGTCTTTTCGACCTGTTATCCCAGGGGCAATTTATGATCACGCTAGACCCTAAAGATGGACGTCAGGCTTATCAAGGAATTGTGGCACTAGAAGGCGATAGTATCAGCACCATTCTAGAAAACTATATGCTTCGCTCAGAGCAAATTGACACTAAAATCTGGCTGCATTGCGATGGTAACGCCGCAGCAGGAATGTTGCTACAGAAGTTACCTGACACGATGAACCAAATCACTAAATCTGAAGACCTCAGTGCACAGGATTTAGATGCATGGAATCGTATTGGGCATTTAGCGGACACGATTACTGACGACGAATTACTCAACCTACCAACAGAAACTATACTGACACGTTTGTTCCATGAAGAGGACGTGCGCCTGTTTGAGGCAAGTAATACCAAATTTCATTGCAGTTGCTCACGCGAGAGTGTTTCAGGCATGTTGCGCATGCTAGGTAATGATGAAATTACCAGCATTATTGAAGAGCAAGGAAAAATAGAAGTTAACTGCGATTTTTGTAATACACACTACAGCTTTGATAAAGTTGACGCAACACAACTGATGGTAAGCGAGGTCACAACCAAAGCCCGCCCAGAGCTGCATTAACTGGCTACTCGGCCAAATAAACCAAGCTTATTGGGCGAGCGAAGATTAGTCGCTTGTTTTATCATGCAGTAAACGATCATGCAGTAAACGATGTAGATTAGCCATATGCATGATCAGCACGTCTACATGCACACTTTCGTCATTAAGGCCTAAACAGCTTTAAGTATCAAAACTATTTTAAGTGCCACAACCACTTTAACTATCGGAACTATCCTACTTATCTACATAAGCGGGGTAGATACTCCTCTGATATATTGGTTCGATTAATGCCTTTTACTGTCATATTCTCAGGGGCTTCAGCATAACCGCACACCCAAGCCACAGGGACTACCTTAGACTCTTCAATGACTGCTGGCCTTAAACTCAGCACTTTATCTTTAATTTGAGGGTGCGCTTTGTTACCAAACGTCATATGAATCGCACCATGATCGATTTCCAACGCACTGATAAAGTTGCTTACCACTTTATCTGGGCTTGGTAAATCCGCTTCCGCATTATTGGCCAACATCACTTGAGAAAGTGACCAGGCTGCTGCAATTGGCGCTTTGGCAATATCTGCTAATGGCATAGCAGCTGTAATTTGCTCTCGAATGATTTTGCTCATACTTGATGGAAGTGCCACCATGGCTAGTATGCCTAAAATAGCCACCACCACCATCATTTCAATGAGACTAAACCCACGAGTCCGAGTGATCAATTGACTAACCTGCAAAGCGTTAAATTTTATTGGCATCTTTAAACCCATCTCATTCATGTTAAGGACTTAGCACATCACCATTAGATGAAATTCGCTTGCCGCATGCGCTCATACAAACAAACTGCAGTAGCCGCACCCGCATTCAATGACTCAACTGAACCTAGCGCTGTCTGCGCCATCGGGATAGTAATCCGCTTAGTTGCTGCTGCCATCGTCTGCTGGCGTAGCCCTGCTCCTTCATTACCAATCACAAATGCGGTAGGGCTGGTTAAATCTTGTGCATAGAGAGACTCGCCCTGCATTGCGGTTGCATAACTATTACCTTCAAACGCCTGTAGCGCTTTGATTAAATCTACGCGCTCTACAATCGGCAGTACAAATTGTGCCCCCTGCCCACCGCGCAGCGCTTTGGGCGACCATGCGTCGGTACAACTGGTGCTCAAATAAACCGCATCTACACCAGAGGCAGCTGCCGTGCGTAACATACTGCCAATATTGCCGGGGTCCTGTATGTCTTCTAACATCAATACAAACGCTGGCCGCTCTGGAACAGGTAGCTGTGGAATTTTTGCCAAGGCCAAGATTCCAGTCGCATTGGTCACTGGGGTCAACTCAGCAAACATTAAGGTAGGTAGCATAATCGTTGGAATATCCACCAAGGTTTGTATCAGCCCGGTCGCCTCTACGCTACTTTTACCCTCAGGAATAATAATTAAATCGGGTTCACCAAAGGTGTCGATATACGACTCAATCAAATGTACGCCATCCAGCAAGGTTTTACCCTCAGCTCTACGCTCACGTGCATTATCTGCAAATTTTTTGAGTTGCTTAAAAACTGGGTTGTCGCGAGAGATGATGTGCTTAAAAGACATATAACAATGGTGTGTAAATTAAAGGTCTAGTTTAACCTAAACTAAGCTTAACCCAAACTTGCTTGTAGTCACATCATGATTGCAGTAAATTAGCGATGCAATTGATATAAATGAAGTCCATGTAGATGTTAACAACCACTATAAGATTGGAGTAATTATGTCATTATCAAAACGTGCGCTCGCCGAACTCATCGGTACTTTCTGGTTAGTGCTGGGTGGCTGTGGTAGCGCAGTGCTCGCTGCAGGCATTCCAGATTTAGGTTTAGGTTATTTAGGGGTTTCTTTCGCATTTGGCTTAACTGTGGTCACCATGGCCTACGCTATTGGCCATATCTCCGGCTGTCATCTCAACCCAGCTGTTTCTATTGGTTTAGCCGCAGGTGGTAGATTTAGTGCCAAAGAACTTCCGCATTACATAATCGCACAGGTATTGGGTGCAATTTTAGCCGCATTACTGATACACACCATCGCTAGCGGTATGCAAGATTATGCAGGCGGTTTAGCATCGAATGGATTTGCAGAGCATTCACCGCATGGCTACAGCATGATGGCTGGCTTAATTACAGAAATCGTCATGACTGCCATGTTCTTATTTATCATCATGGGGGCTACTGATAAACGCGCACCCGCAGGCCTAGCGCCATTGGCCATCGGCTTTACTTTGGTACTCATCCATTTAATCAGCATCCCTGTAACCAACACCTCAGTCAACCCTGCGCGTAGCACTGGCCCAGCGTTAATTGAGGGTGGCATTGCATTACAACAGCTTTGGTTGTTTTGGCTAGCGCCTACTATTGGCGCAGTGATAGGCGCTTTAGCTTACAATTTCACGAGCAAAGACTAAATTTATTTACAAACATTAGGACGCCCGCACTGAAAGATGCGGGCGTTTTTATTTGTGCTTTATAATGTTGTCTATGGCTAAAAAACTCTCTATTGAACGCATATTACACAACCAAGGCTTTGGCTCACGCAAGCTATGTCGCATTCTGGTGATTAACGAAGAAGTGACAGTAAACGGTGAGTTATGTGACGACCCTGACACTACTTTTGAACTAGAAAACTTACACTACACAATTAAAGGCGAGGCATGGGATTATCATGAAAAGTCTTACCTCATGATGCACAAACCGGGTAATTATGAATGCTCACACAAAACCCAGCACCACCCGACTATCTACAGCCTGCTGCCACACCCACTAGTTGAACGTGGGGTGCAATGCATAGGCCGACTGGATGAAGATACCACTGGGCTGATTTTAATTTCTGACGATGGTCAGTTTATCCACCGCATGAGCTCACCCAAACATAAAGTACCTAAAGTATATGAGGTGACTTGCAAACATGCCGTCAGTGACGAGCAAATTGCACATATTTTAAAAGGTGTGCAGCTAGTTGATGAAGATGCGCCGATTGCAGCGTTAGACTGCATCAAAATCAGCGACCATGTGATTCACATGACGCTGGCTGAAGGTAAATATCATCAGGTGAAGCGTATGGTTGCCGCCATCAGCAATCGTGTAGAAGCATTAAAACGCATTAAAATCGGACGGTTGGAATTACCACAAGACCTAAAAGTTGGTGAATGGCGTTGGCTAAGTGAGTCTGATCTAAAAGCACTGCAGGCTGAGGGCCATACACAGTAATCAACCGCATTCATCGACAGCCCTACACCTTACCTGCCAAACAGAACGGGAGTTTTATGAAACGTATTTACCAGTATTTCTTTCGCGGCCTAATTACAGCTTTGCCTTTAGGCCTGACTGTCTATTTGCTGTATACGTTTTTAACTTGGGTAGAACACATCGCCATGTGGTGGGTGCGCCCAATCATCGGTGACTTTTACATACCTGGCTTGGGGCTTGTATTGGGCTTAGGTGGAATTGTATTACTAGGCTACCTTGTCTCACATAAACACATTTACAAGTTATTATCACTGGTCGAGTTTCCGTTTACAAATCTACCAGTTGTAAAAAGTATCTACTCTTCATTAAAGAGTTTTGCAGATTACTTTGCTCCGCACAAAAAAGGCAACGCACAGCAGGCAGTTACGTTGAAGATTCCAGGACACGCACTTGAAATAGTTGGCTTAATCACCAGACAAAATACAGACGGACTCCCGGGAGGCTTTATACAAGGTGACCGAGTGGCTGTATATTTACCTATGGGTTACATGATTGGTGGCTACACTGTTTTTGTGCCGCGTGACTGGTTAGTGCCGATTGATATGTCGGTAGAAGAAGTCATGAGTGCTTCGCTCTTTGCATGGATGTCAAAACCAAACTAAAACCTTTTACTAGGCTTAGCAGTTACCGCTAAATTTATTGATGATTAGAATTTTAATCAGTCTAAACAGTCGTACTATGTAAGAATAATCACTTAACACTATCCCCAACTCACTATGACACCAATTAACCTTAAATTCCGCTACTTGCTCATCTCAGCTTGCTTTCTACTTTCTTCTTGTATGGGCGTTCCAGACAACGTAAAAGTGATAGAAAGTTTTGATGCAAACCAATATCTTGGCACGTGGTATGAAATTGCACGCTTAGACCATAGTTTTGAGCGTGGTTTAGACAATGTGACTGCAACCTACAGTTTACGAGAGGATGGCGGCATTAAAGTCATTAATCGAGGCTTTAATACAGAAACAAAAAAATGGAAAGAAGCCGAAGGTAAAGCATACTTCGTGGACCCAATCAATGCAGACAAAACGCACACTGGGAAACTGAAAGTGTCATTCTTTGGCCCTTTTTATGGAGCATATAACATTATTGAACTGGATAAACCCTATTACAACTATGTGATGATTTGTGGGCCAGATAAATCTTATTTTTGGATACTATCACGCACACCGCAACTATCGTATCCAATTAAACAGCATTTGATTGCGCAAGCCAAAGCGCTTGGTTTTGCAACTGACAAACTCATTTATGTGAATCAATCACCAGAAGTCGTCAACTATGAGCCTGGTCAGCACGTCACACATCACTAACTCGCTTTAATTCGAACGTAATATTCAGCACGCAAGTTCTGAATCTTTACTTCACCACACTGAGCTTGTAGCCAGCTTGTTTAAGCGCATGAATCAACCCACTCGGCCCAGCCAAGTGGGAAGCGCCCACGGTCACGAACAAGCTTTTATCTTGAGCGTTCTCCAGCACGCGTTGCGCCATGATCACATTACGCTCTTCTAGTAATTGAATGCGCATTTTCTTCCACAGTGGGGCTGGCAACATGCTACCTGTGATTTGTGCATTGAGGCGCACCAGTTTATTTGCATCCCCATCTAAGTATGCTTTGATTAAGCGCTCGTAATCACGCTCTTTAGTTTGCTGACTGCGTTTTAACACTTTGCGCAAGAATGCTAGCTGGTCATCAGCACTTAGACTATCCATCACAGCAAAATGCTCAGCCGCAGACTCTATTCCCTGTACTTGTTTGCCGTAATCCTCCGCAAGGCGCATGAGCAAGTTATCTTGGGCATACGGGGTAAGTGGTCGAGGCGAATCAAATACAACCGCTAATAACCAAGGCTTAGTACGAAGTGCGGCATCTCTGTGCATCACATGAAAATCAGCAAGTGCGTACAGTTGTGCTAATTCTTTATCAGTTAAACGCGTAATCAAATCTGGGTTCTGCGTCTGTAACATGCGTGGATCTTGTGGTGACTCAGACTCCATCATAAACATTTCTACAGACTTTAAAGCTTCTAATACCTTAGGAGAAAAATCTGTCACTCGATTATCATCGGTATGAATCGAGCCAAACAGATAAATCGTAGGAGCAGTGTTAGACTCAGCCTTCCAAAACAGCCCTTTTTCAGCTAAAGCGGGATCGCTAATTAAGGCCAGTAACAACAGCGTGAGGACTCGGCATAAATTCGGTAGGCATGACCTTAACATTCGGTTACCTCATACAAATGACTGATTTGGACTAAGAGTATTTACGCTTTTTCTCGGTGGGTCGTCTTGGCCTCACAGTGCGCTCCAATTGCTCACCACGTACCGTAGTCACTGGCTTGCTGGATAGTGGCTGCCAAGCCGGAATCAAGCAATGTTTACCACTACCAATCAAGTCATCGCGTCCCATTTTTTTCAGCGCCTCGCGTAGCATCGGCCAGTTATTTGGGTCATGGTAACGGATAAACGCCTTGTGCAATTTACGCACATTACCCGCTTTCGGGATAGGCACATCATCGGAATCTACCGTTACTTTACGCAATGGATTTTTACCGGAGTGATACATCGCAGTAGCCATCGCCATCGGCGTAGGAGTAAAAGTCTGTACTTGGTCTAGCTTGAAGTCATATTTTTTCAACCACAAAGCTAGATTCAGCATATCTTCATCAGTCGTGCCCGGGTGCGCCGCAATAAAGTATGGAATCAAATACTGTTTTTTACCTGCCTCGGCACTGAACCTCTCAAACATGGCTTTAAACTCATCATAAGCCCCCATGCCCGGCTTCATCATTTTGCTCAGTACATTTTCTTCACTGTGCTCAGGCGCAATTTTCAAATACCCACCCACATGATGCTGCACCAGCTCTTTCACGTATTCAGGTGATTTCACCGCTAAGTCATAACGCAAACCTGAGCCAATCAAGATTTTTTTCACGCCTTTAATCGCACGCGCTTTGCGGTATAGCTGTATCAGCGCACTATGATCAGTATTCAGGTTCTCACACACGCCTGGATATACGCAGCTTAACTTACGACAGTTTTTCTCAATCGATTCAGATTTGCAGGCAATACGGTACATATTGGCAGTTGGTCCACCTAAGTCCGAAATCACCCCGGTAAAGCCATCGACCTTGTCGCGAATCTCTTCCACTTCTTTCAAGATAGAAGCTTCAGAACGGCTTTGAATAATACGGCCTTCGTGCTCGGTAATACTACAGAAGGTACAGCCACCAAAGCAGCCGCGCATAATATTCACGCTGAAACGTATCATTTCCCAAGCTGGGATTTTGGCATCTTTATATGCTGGGTGTGGCTTACGTGCATATGGCATGTCGTACACGTAGTCCATTTCTTTCGTAGTGAGCGGAATCGGCGGCGGGTTGAGCCACACTTCTCTATCACCATGTTTTTGTACCAAAGCGCGTGCATTGCCCGGGTTTGCCTCTAAGTGCAGCACACGTGAGGCATGGGCATACAATACTGGGTCGTTCGCCACCTCTTCAAAAGCAGGCAAACGCACTACTTGTTTAGAACGATCTGCCTTCGGTGCTTTTAACCTAGTGTTAGGCACAAGCTCAATTGCACTGACACCTGCAGGTAGTTCTGTTTTTTTCGCTTCATCGCTAGCACAGCTTGCGTCCGATTTACCCATTTTCATTTCATATGGGTCAACTGGTTTATCTACTGCACCAGGGCGATCAAGCTTTGTACTTTCAATTTCGCTCCAGCCTTCTGGAATCTTTTTACGCAGAAACGCAGTGCCGCGAATATCTTGAATATCCGCAACTTTCTCACCTTTAGCAATCCGATGAGTCAACTCAACCAAGGCGCGCTCAGCATTACCATATAGTAAAATATCCGCTTTAGAATCCACTAAAATACTACGGCGCACTTTATCTGACCAATAATCATAATGTGCGATACGACGCAAGCTGGCCTCAATACTACCAATCACCAAAGGCACGTCTGAATAAGCTTCGCGGCAACGCTGGCTATAGACCAACACTGCACGGTCTGGGCGTTTGTTCGGTTCAGCGTTTGGTGTATAAGCATCATCACTGCGGATTTTTCTATCTGCAGTATAGCGATTCACCATGCTATCCATATTGCCTGCTGTCACACCAAAATACAGGTTAGGTTTACCTAGCACTTTAAACGCGTTGGCATTTTGCCAATCTGGTTGTGCAATAATGCCAACTCTGAAACCCTGCGCCTCTAGCAAGCGTCCTACCAATGCCATGCCAAAGCTGGGGTGATCGATATAAGCATCGCCAGTAATCAAAATAATGTCGCAACTATCCCAACCAAGGGCGTCCATCTCGGCACGTGACATGGGTAAAATTGGTGCAGGCCCAAACCGCTTCGCCCAATAAGGACGGTAGCTAGTAATAGGTTTTGCTAACATTGTTGAGTATTGTTCCAAGGTATCTGCTATAAATCGATAAAAGTGCGCGCATTTTACGCGCTAATCATATGATTAAGAAGCTTTTTTATAGTTCAATTGTACTTAGATCAAAACCATTGAGATGAATCCCAAGGTTTTTCACAACAATCTCCCGCAATATTACATACAATACTGACATCATTCGCTCATCAAAACATACCTAACACAATGTCTGACTATGCAAAATTAGTAAAAACTTTGCAAAAATTTGCAGAAAAAGCAAAAGACAAACCATTAACAGTGGGAGAAGCGCTAGACACACTTGATGAAGCTGGTTATGCGTTTATTTGCATTATTTTAGTTTTACCTTTTTTGCAACCTGTCCCACTGGGGCCTTTCACTGTGCTTGGCGGCATTGCATTCGGCACACTAGGTTGGCAGCTTTGGAGAGGCTACGAGTCCCCAGTATTACCAAAAAAAATATTAGCGATTGAATTTAACGAAAGCACTTGGCGTATGCTCGCTAAAGTCTGCTTAGAGATTCTCGGGTTATGCAGAAAAATCAGCAAACCTCGCTACGGTTTTATTGCAAAAGGAAAACGTGGACAAAAGATAGGTGGTTTTATTTTGCTGGCAGCCGGCGGGCTGATGGCTATCCCATTTGGGGTATTACCATTCAATAATTTTTTACCTGGTCTAGCTATCTTGTTTTATTGCATAGGTGAACTTGAAGATGACGGCCTGATGTATCTGATTGCCCTGTTTTGGCTAGTCATCACGACGATTTACTTCAGTGTATTCTTTTTTGCACTTTGGTATTTTGGTGAAAAGGCATTAGCTTACTTTAAAATTTTCTAAATTAAGCTAATGCGGCTTAGTTATAAGTTGCCAAGAACCACTCTCACCTAGTGGCCACCATGCCCTGTGGGCTTCCGCACCTGTACTTCCACCGCAGACTTATCTTCAGGTGGCGCGACGCTAATCGCATTAGGCACCTCACCAACATACTCGTACGCAACAGAACCTTTAGGATGGTGATAAGGACCAGGATCCCGATAATCTTCCCTAGCAAGCCCTTCTCTCACTTTTAATGTCGTAAACATCCCACCCATGTCAATGGCACCGTATTGCCCAGTTCCAGTCATCATCGGCAATGTATTTTCTGGTAAAGGCATATCCATCATACTCGCCATCTCACTCATTTCGGACATGCCAGTTTCACCCATTGCCATGTAGTCAGGCAACAAATCACTGACTTTTTTTACAAGGTCATGCTGTTTTACTCCTATCATATTGGGCACATCATGCCCCATGGCATTCATAGTATGGTGGCTTTTGTGGCAATGTAACGCCCAGTCTCCCAATGCATCAGCCACAAACTCGATAGCTCGCATCTGGCCGACCGCAATATCTGTTGTTACTTCTGGCCACCTTGCACTAGGCGGTACCCATCCGCCATCTGTACCTACGACTTGGAACTCATGTCCGTGTAGATGGATAGGATGATTAGTCATCGTCAGGTTTCCCACTCTAATTCTGACTTTGTCATTTTTTCTCACCACCAAAGGGTCGATACCCGGAAAAACACGGCTATTAAATGTCCATAAATTAAAATCCAGCATCGTATTGGTTTTCGGCGTGTAACTGCCCGGCTCAATATCATAGGCATTTAATAAAAATATAAAGTCACGGTCAACCTGCATAAATTTTGGATTTTTGGGATGCGTCACCCAGCTACCCATTAAGCCCATTGCCATTTGTGTCATTTCATCTGCATGTGGGTGATACATAAAAGTACCGGCACGTTTTGCTTCAAACTCGTACACATAAGTTTTACCTGATGGAATTGCTGGTTGCGTCAAGCCACTTACACCATCCATGCCGTTAGGTAAGCGTTGACCATGCCAATGTACACTAGTCTTCTCAGGCAGCCTGTTTGTCACAAAAATTCGTACTTTGTCCCCTTCTACCACCTCAATGGTCGGCCCTGGGCTCTGCCCGTTATATCCCCATAGGTTAGCCTTCATGCCAGGGGCCATTTCACGCACTACAGGTTCCGCAACTAGGTGGAACTCTTTAACCCCGTTCTTCATACGCCAAGGCAGATTCCAACCATTCAAGGTGATTACAGGATGATATGGTCGCCCACTATTAGGATGCAATGGCACCTGTGTAGTCGCTTTTTCTGCGCTGACGATTTCTGGCAAAGCGGCTAGAGCCGATTGGTTAACCGCAGTTAATGCAATACCAGCACCTGCCATTTTAAAGAAATCACGCCTGCTTATATTTCCGCTTAATATTGGAGTGTCCATTATTCAATTCCCTCAATCATTTCTGCACTACCTACCAATCGCATTTGCATTGCAGCCTCTGCCAGCCAAAATGCATGCAATTTAGTAATATAGATATTCACACTATCCACTTGTGCACGAGCACTAGAAAACAGTTCAAATGGACTGACCAACATACCGTTATAACGCAACTGATTTTCATCTAATATTTTTTTACGCAAAGGCACTACTTCATCGCGATATTGCTTGGCGATTTCATAGGTCGCTGCATAATGGTAATGTGCCGCCCGAATCTCTGATTGCGCATTCCCCACCATTTGCGCAGTGCGATTTACAAGTTGCATATAGCTAGCCTCAGCACGCGCTACCTTTGCACTACCCCAATCAAACAACGGTAGCTCAAAAGATAAATCGACACCTTTTTTATAATCATAGCCACGACGTCCTTCCAGCACTCGTGCTGGGCCAAGCTCTACCACATTAATTAACCTCGTTATCTTGGCTAGACCCAAACGTTTAGCCAAGTTTTGCGTTTCTAAGCGCATGGCTTTCAAATCCAGCCTTTGCTCAAACGCACTTTCCTCAAAGGGCTTGAGGTCCGAGACAGCGACAGGTAGCTCAGGAAGACGCTGGTGCAGCTTGATTTTATCGGCAGGCACGCCTAGCAATCTAGATAAAGCCTCATGTGACACTAATTGCTTGTTCTTGGCATTTAGTACATCAGCAACGGCATCAGCATAAAAACCTCGCTCTCTTGCCAGCTCAAGCTGATTCCAATTACCTGCACGTTCCATACGGTTTGCCAGTTCGGCACTCGCTTCAGCTGAGGCTTTTACCTGCAAGCTATATTCAACATGCTGTTTAGCCGCCACTGCATTAAAATATGCCACTCTAGTCTGATATGCCAAACGTAGCACATTGAGCGCAACTTCGTTCTTTACTTGCTCAAAATGCTGACGTTCAATATCTAACATTTTAGGCATAGTGAACAACGAAAAGATGTTAAGAGTCAGCGCCTGTTCAATTTTATAATCCCCATTATTTTGTGCGTATAGCATTGAAAATCTGGGATTTGGCAAGCGACCAGCTTGCACAACATCAGATTCGGCAATCCCTAACCCATACAATGAACTCTGCAAAGATTTATTACTCAACAGCGCAATTTGAACAGCATCTTCAACGTTGATTGGATTTGCCAGCAACTCCTCAACACGTGACGATACAACCGCTAGTTCACCTGTAGATTTTGGCCAAACAACCTCTTGTTTGATATGTTGTTGAACTTCAGACTGCACGGAATTTAAGCCACCATCTTTAGAAAAAGTAACACATCCAGTGAGCAAAAAGACAGCAAAAAAATAAGCCAATAGCCTGAGCGGGGAATGCAGTTCATTAAAGAACTTTTTGTCCCAATTCATATAACCTCCATATTCAGTTAATGCATGTGGCGAATCACCACAAACTATCAATAACCGCTCAAACTGAAGCGGTAATCGAAAAAAGGCATCGTTAAACAACGAACGCCCGTAAGTAAAAAACTGTAGTCAAACAATAGGAGGTTTTTGCGGTTGAATCGCGATGGGAGATAAATAGATTGACTTAAATAATACTGCCAAGACTATTGTGGGTTTAATAATAGCGATATTTAAAGGCAATTGCGGGAGCACAGAAAAGCAAACAAAACAATGGTGACATTGGTTACAGCGACTATGTACATCTACATTAGTATCTATGCTTTCATCATGATGATCGCAATTTGCTACATTTTGAGTATGATCTTGATGATGTATAGCAGCGTTTCGATGGGATTGCGTAGCTTGCAGCTGATCAGTCTGCAGCTGCTCAAATGGTTTAGACGTCATGACACCTGCAGCATAAACTGTGTTTGTCACAAACACAGCAAGCAGCATAACGATTATCATCCTTAAAAAAGGTAGCCTAAACAGTTTCATCAATAGGTATGATTGTCTAAAATTTAAAACTTACGCCAAAATAGCACATCAAAACTACAATAACGTGCTGATGCTACTAGTACCTGCTTAACAGCATAATACGGATAATACAACAGAATCAAGACTAAAGTTTATGAGCAACGGATATTATCAACTCACTAATGGCCGTGTTGCCAGTATTGATGGTGATTGTGCTTTCCCTCCACTCTCGAATGCGCTCACTGAGCCAAACGGTTTAATTGCGATTGGTGGTGATTTATCGCTACCACGTTTGCTGAGCGCCTATCATCAAGGAATTTTTCCTTGGTTTAGCGAAGGTGAGCCTATCCTATGGTGGAGCCCTAACCCACGCATGGTCTTATATCCTGACTCGCTAAAAATATCACGCTCATTACAAAAAACACTTAAAAAGAAAGTGTTTGAAGTTCGATTCAACAGTGCATTTAGAGAAGTCATTACCGCATGCAGCGCCACAGCGCGTGCACAGCAAGATGGGACTTGGATTACGCAGGAGATTATTGACGCCTACTGCCGGTTACATGATGCAGGTTTTGCAATTTCAGCAGAGTCTTACTTTGAAGGTCAGTTAGTTGGTGGTTGTTACGGAGTAAGCATAGGCCGAATGTTTTATGGCGAAAGTATGTTTCATCATAAGACTGATGCATCCAAAGTGGCTTTTGTGACTTTGGTAGAGCACTTAAAACACCAAGGAATAGGCCTGATTGACTGCCAAATGAAAACTGCACATCTAGCTAGCTTCGGCGCGCATGAAATTGATCGTGCAGAATTCGCCTTACAACTCGCTACGCTGACGCAGACACCACCAAAATAAGGTTATACTTTTAGCATGAGCTTACCTAGCGATACGCCACTGCAAAAACTGCAATTTTATGTGACGACTGGCTACAGTTGTGGCTACCTGCCGAATAAAATGGCACAAAGCTTGATTGCAGCCCCACAACACCTTGTAGATGCAAATGTCTACAGTGGACTAATTCAACAAGGTTTCAGACGTAGCGGGAAGTTTTCGTACCGCCCCCATTGTGAAAACTGCCAAGAGTGCATACCTGTTAGAATCATTTTAGATCAATTCAGCCCGAACCGAAGTCAGAAACGTGCATTCAAACAGCATCAAAATCTCACAACGACCATACTGCCAGCAGGCTTTCATGAAGAGCACTACGCCCTTTATACAAGCTATCAACATGCCCGACATAGCGATGAGAAAATACAAACTGAAGCCACCTCAGCAGAAAATGAAATAGAGCAATATCAAAGTTTTTTATGCCAATCAAATGTCGAAAGCGTGATGGTAGAGTTCAGAGAAAACAATCAACTTAAAATGGTTAGCGTTATCGACATTGTAAGAGATGGCATATCTGCAGTTTATACCTTTTATGAAACAAATGACCCCTCCGCCAGCTATGGTACTTATAACGTTATCTGGCAAACGCTTTGGGCTAAAAGTTTGAATCTCCCATACTTATATTTAGGCTATTGGATTAAAGACAGCAAAAAAATGGCTTATAAACAAAACTTCAAACCGCTAGAAAAACTCATAAACGGAGAGTGGATTAGATAAGCACTTCAAACCGATTGAAATAGCGTAGGGAAAGTAGAAAATTATGTTCAATGCTACAATTGAACATAATTAATAAAAGAATGAATATGCTTTGGAAAATCTGGTTCTAAAAAAACTCGTTATTTTTGGCGTGGGCCTCATTGGCGGGTCAGTTGCATCCGCACTAAAAAAGGCAGGTTGCGTGACAGAAATCGTAGGTGTTGGGCGCTCTAATGAAAGCCTACAAACGGCAATCGATTTAAACGTCATTGATAGCGCAACCAGCAACATCGCTGAAGCAATATCGCATGCAGATATCGTCTTCATTGCTGCGCCTGTTGCGCAAACGCCACTCATCTTTGCATCGATTAAGCCTTATCTAGATACCAACACCATCGTGACAGATGCGGGAAGCACAAAAAGCGATGTCATGGCATGTGCAAAAGAAATATTAGGCGATAAGTTTAGCCAATTTGTAGGTGGACACCCGATTGCAGGCGCAGAAAAAAGTGGTGTGACCGCAGCAACGGCAGATCTATACCTTAACAAAAATGTCGTGTTAACACCCAACCACAGTACCAGCGCACATGCGGTTCAGCGTGTTCGTGTATTATGGCAGCTGTGTGGGGCGAATGTCACTGAGATGTCTGCAGAAACACACGATAGTATCTTTGCCGCTGTTAGTCATTTACCTCACCTACTCGCATTTGCGCTGGTAGATGACATTGCGTCTCGCCCCAACGCAGAACAGCTGTTTGGATTTGCTGCCAGTGGCTTTAGAGACTTTACCCGCATTGCGGGTAGCCATCCTGAAATGTGGCGTGATATCAGCTTAGCCAACAAAACGGCATTGCTCAATGAAATCACTGCATACCAAAATGAGCTGTCTCGCCTTAAACAAATGCTGGAAAATAGCGACGGTGATGCACTACATGCATTATTTGAGCGCGCAAGCACCGCGCGCAACAACTGGGCCAAACTTAAAGAACAATAATTATGCGCAATCATTATTAAGTGACTCAAAAACTGAATAGAGCGCAAATTTTAATCGACATCTAAAAACTAACACTTTAAGCAAAACGACCTCAAGCAAAAGAATAGATCATGGAACAACTTACACTCGCAGCCAGTAGCCAAGCACAAGGCACCATTATTTTACCTGGCTCAAAAAGTATCTCAAACCGCACATTACTGCTAGCAGCACTTTCTCATGGCAATACTGAAATTCGCGACTTACTCGCATCAGATGATACATCGCGCATGTTAGAAGCACTGGAAACCTTAGGTGTAAAGCTAGAGAATTTTGCCGAGAACGCATGGCGAGTTGAAGGCTGTGGTGGCAACTTCCCTAACAAAGAAGCTAATTTATTTTTAGGGAATGCAGGTACAGCGTTTAGGCCATTGACGGCAGCACTCGCTTTAGCAGGTGGTCAGTATCAGCTATCTGGTGTTGCCCGCATGCACGAGCGCCCAATTGGCGATTTGGTAGACGCGCTAAGACAAGCAGGTGCTGAGATTCAATACTTAGGTAACGACGGTTTTCCACCGTTAAAAATTACGGAGCCTAACATTGACTTATTGGCACCGATTAAAATTCGGGGTGATGTTTCCAGCCAATTTCTTACTGCACTCTTGATGGCTTTACCATTAACCAAACAACAGGTAACAATTGAAGTCATCGGCGAACTGATTTCCAAACCTTATATTGAAATTACACTCAATTTGATGGCGAAATTTGGTGTGCAAGTGGTGCGCAACGGCTGGCAAAGTTTCACAATTCCGGCCAACAGCCAATACAAATCACCTAAAGAAATTTTTGTAGAGGGTGACGCATCCAGCGCCTCATACTTCTTGGCCGCTGGTGCAATAGCAGGCAATGTAACAGTCACCGGTTTGGGCAAAGACAGCATTCAAGGTGATGTACGTTTTGCAGATGCACTAGCGCTGATGGGCGGCAATATCAGTTATGGTGAAAATCACATTACTGCATCTAAAGCAGCTAACATCAATCCTTTAGATATTGACTGCAACCATATCCCCGATGCCGCCATGACATTGGCGATACTGGCACTATTTGCCGATGGCACAACCACCCTGCGTAACATCGCTAGTTGGCGCGTCAAAGAAACTGATCGCATCGCAGCGATGGCAACTGAGCTGCGTAAAGTTGGTGCTGTCGTTGAAGAAGGTGCCGATTACATTAAAATCACGCCACCTGCACAATTAACCCCCAATGCGGTCATCGATACGTATGACGACCACCGCATGGCAATGTGCTTTTCACTAGTAAGTTTAGGTGGCGTACCCATCACGATTAACGACCCTAACTGTGTGGCTAAAACATTCCCTAATTATTTCGCTGAATTTAAAAAATTAATCAGCTAAACCATTCATCATCGCCAATCATCATTGGACTTCATTACAATTAAATCTGCATACATGTCCTACTTAAAGATGTGCTACTTAAAATAGATGCGCTGGTCAAATTTGCATAATTAATGAATATGAAGCCAACCATCCTTCACAGCGGTAGCGTGTAACTGAGGGTCAGCCTCGGCAAACTTCTTCCATGCTTTTTCATGAAAATGAAATACCACAGTGTTGCAAGCGGGTTCAATCACGGCAAGCATACCCCCTACCATCGCACTGCCAGTCAATAAATAACCTACCGTAAACGCTACGGTAAAGTGTAAAATTGCGAATGAAAATGTTTTAGCCACGTTGCTCTCCCTCAGTTTGAAACGGCAATAGCGCTATCATCCACTGATATAACTTTCAAATCTAATTGATTGTTACTAACACAATGATAAATTTTATAAATGAATAAATCTTTAGAGCAGACGACACAAACCATCCCCGTCATCACGATTGACGGACCATCCGCTTCAGGTAAAGGCACAGTTGCACAACTTGTTGCTGACAAACTAGGTTTCGCTTACCTAGACTCTGGCGCACTCTACCGCGTTGTGGCTTACGCAGCTAAGCAACATAACATCTCTTGGGATAATGCCGAGGCCGTTGCTGAGTGCGCAAAAACGCTCCACATCAAGTTCGCGAATGGGCAAGTGTATTTAGATAACCAAGATATTTCAGAAGAAATACGCACTGAAATAATGGGCAAAGGGGCTTCGCAAGTTGCCGTCCATGCACCAGTAAGAGCCGCATTAATCGACTTGCAACATAGCTTCCTTAAAGCACCAGGCTTAGTTGCAGATGGAAGAGATATGGGCACAGTGATATTTCCGTCTGCACCACTCAAGATATTTCTGACAGCATCCACTGAAGTCAGAGCACAAAGACGATATCAACAGCTACTCGGTAAAAATCAGCCAGCCAACTATGAAAGCATTTTGCAAGACCTTCAAGAACGTGATGCAAGAGATAAAGGTCGAGTAAGTGCACCGCTAGTAATGGCCGAGCATGCGGTTCTGCTAGAAACAGATCATCTCGGTATCTCAGATGCAGTGAATGTTGTACTGAATGCTTTTAACAAACTATCAAGCAACTGATAGCGTCAAGAAACTAGCAACAAGCTCATCACACTTCAATTCCTGAAGCAGGACTATTTTGAATATAAATCTAGTTGAGACCGAGAGACCCTAAGTTTTAGCCATCAATACAACTTTAAACATTTTTTTATTGCAAAATTATGCACAAAATTCATAAATAGTCTTTTATTTTTCAATGTTTTAGTTATAATTCCATTTTTGGGTTTACTTAACCCCGTTTCGTCCTACGTTTCGCACCGATGCGTAGCTTTTTAACTACCCCACTGCTAGGTGGGATATTTTAGGTAAT
>CAZZDN010000027.1:0-18790 GCA_964652655.1 uncultured Methylotenera sp. | reverse complement strand
TTAGCCAAAGCGGTAACACAATGACAGTAACGCAAACCACGCCGCGTATGGCTGCCGATTGGCAAAGTTTTAGTATTGGACAAGGGCATCACGTTAACTTTGTGCAACCATCCGCAAGTGCGGTGGCATTAAACCGTGTGATAGGCTCTGACGTTTCAATGATTCAGGGCTCGCTCACCGCAAATGGCCATGTTTTTCTGATTAACCCAAATGGTGTCTTATTTACCCCAACGGCACAAGTTAATGTTGGTGGGATTGTTGCATCAACCCAAAACATCAATACAGCCAACTTCATGCAGGGTAGCTATATCTTTGAGGGGGCTAGCAACGGCTTAATCGTTAACCAAGGCAACATTACCACCGCTAACGGTGGCACCATTGCGCTGATTGCTGCAAAAGTCATTAACGATGGAACCCTCACTGCCAATGCCGGCAATGTGCTGTTGGGTGCTGGTAGCAAAGTGACCCTAGATTTAGGCGGTCCGGTAAAGCTACAAGTTGAAAATGATGTGCTAGAAACGTTGATTAGCAACGGTGGCGCAATTAAAGCGGATGGTGGTACGGTGTTGCTGACTTCGCAAGCAGCCGCTAACTTGGCCAGTAGCGTGATCAATAATACCGGCGTGATTGAAGCGCAAACGTTGGCAACGGGTGAAACGGGCGAGGTTGTACTATTTGCCCACGGCGGTGACATGCAGCTTGGTGGCAAAATCAACGCAGCAGGCGGCTTTGTAGAAACCTCTGGCAAATACTTCTCGGTTGCTCCGGGAGCAGAAGTTAAGGCTGCCAATTGGCTGATTGACCCAGTCAACGTTACAATCGATTCGAGCTTAGCTGCCACTATTGTGTCCGCACTTGGGAGTGCTGATGTCACGATTACCACGGACGGTGGCAATACGCCGGATACAACGAGCGGTGAAGCTGGCACAGATGGCGATATTACGGTAAATGCTGCTCTTAGTTGGAATACTGCGCAAAAGCTTACGCTCTCTGCCTTTAGAAATATTTTGATTAATGAAGAGATTACTGTTGACAATGCCGGTGGTGAACTCGCGTTGCATTATGGTCAAGGTGCCGTGGCAAATGGAAATAATGCTGATTACAGCTTTGGTACCAATGGACTTGTGAACTTGCCGAATGGTGGTAAGTTTACCGAGAAGTTAGGGAGTGACGGGGTTGCTGTGACCAGTCATTTTGGCTTTGGGGCGCAAGTGGTGGCTTCGTTAACAGTGGATAATGATGACACGGACGTACAGGATGATGGAGTTCAAGGCCCTTTTTTGTGGGAGATAACACCGTCTGGTAATCATATGTTTACCATGAAGCCACGTGGATCTACCGCATCATCCAATCTATCATCCACAAGTGCTGCACTAGAAATGTCAACAGATAGCGTTGATTACATCAATGATGTTTTTGATAATGGTACTACCAACTTTTCGTATTTCTATCAGACCGTTACCCTCACTGCCGGCCAAACACTAACGCGCGCCTGGAACTATACGGCGACCGACTATGACCCCTTCAACGATGGGTCTTTCCTGTCATTTGTCAATACTACAACACCGGCAGATACTACTGGCAAGATATATGGCTTGAATAACCCTGTAATGGTCTTGGGTGCGACCGTTGGTGGTACTGGAAACTGGAGTACCAAAAGTTTTGGTAGCACCGGCTGGCAAACCGTGACTATGCAGGCTGGTCAAGCGGGCACCTACAAAATCGGCTACAGTGTTTTTAATCTAGACGACACAGCCCTTTCACCTTATTTGATCGTCGCAAATGCTGCTGGAACCACCAGATTGAATGGCAGCAATTTTGCTCCGATTGCTGTCGACCCAACCGGACCGTTGGGTTCATCGGGTGTAGTGATTGATAGTGGCTCATCTGGCGGGGGCTCATCACCGACTCCTGTTGCAGTAAATCAACCTTCTCAACCACAGCAGGCCGCTATACAGACAGTACAGTCTCAGGTAGTCCAACAGCAGCAACAACAGCAACCTGGAACGACACAATCGACTGCTCCTCAACCGTTTAGCTTTAGCACTGCAGCGCAGTCTGGCAGCAGTTCTTTTGCTGGCCAAGCGATTGGTAGCCTTGATGTTATTCAGTTGCAATTGCCTGCTAGTGGTGGTCAATCTGCTAGTAGTGTGCAAGGTTCTAATATCGCTCAAGGAGGGGGTAGTGGCCAGAGCGCAGGCGATGCTAACGGTGTTACTACTGGCGATAGCGATATATGGGGAGCGATTGGCAGTCAGCCAAGCCAACCGGGACTATTAAACGTTTATGTTGCAGGTAGTGGTGTACAAATGCCTAATGGCCTAACGAATGATAATGATGAGTAAAAAATAATAATAAGCGAGTACAACGTATGAAATTGTTTAAATTATCCCCTATCGCTCTAGCTTTGGCATCTTTTCAGGTCTTTGCTGGCAGCCCTAACCAGCCTGATGCTGGCCGCACTTTGCAAGAGAATGCGCCTGTAATTCAGGCGCCTATTGAATCTCAAAAGATAGAGATTGAAGCGCCAGCGATTACAGAAGCTGTTGCAGGTGGTGCAGTGGTTAAAGTTGAGTCAGTGAGTTTTAGTGGCAATACGGTATACGATGCTGACCAATTAAACCTAGTGGTGGGTGCCGTTTCAGGTAAAGAATATGATTTAGCAGGCCTGAAAAGTATCGCTAATCAGATTAGTCAGTATTATCGAGAAAACGGCTATTCGTTTGCTAGAGCCTATTTGCCAGCCCAGCCAGTAAAAGATGGTGTGGTGCAAATCGCTGTGATTGAAGGCAATTACGGTAGCGTGGCTACCGTGGGAGATGAAAAGCTAGCACCGCCAGCGCAAAAGTTTTTAAGTAGTTTGTCTGCAGGGCAGCCAATTCATGCCGCTGAACTTGAGCGTGCAGTGTTGGTGCTGGACGATCAACCTGGGATTAAAGTCACTCCGTTAGTGCGCCCTGGCCAAGCAGTCGGCACCGGAGATTTAGATGTTCGTGTGGATCGCGAAAAACGGTTCTCTGGTGCAATTAGTGCCGATAATCATGGTAACCGTTATACAGGCCGCAACCGTGTTCGTGCAAGCGTTAGTGCAGATAGCCCATTCATGCTGGGGGATCAGCTCTCGGCAACTGGCTTATATACCAGTGAAGACATGTGGTTTGGTGTGGTTGACTATAGCTTGCCGATAGGCGGTAGTGGTCTTCGTGCCAAAGCAGGGGCATCTCATGTGTATTATGAGTTAGGTAAACAATTTAAGAGTCTTGATGCGCAGGGTACGGCAGATATTATTGAGGCTGGCTTGAGCTACCCTATTTTTAGATCGCAGCGAGCAAACTTGAATGTGAGTGCTACTTATCAGCAAAAGTGGTTTACTGATGAGCAAAAGGCAAATAATACCAAAGATAGAAAATCTAGTGACGTTTTACCAATTTCTCTAAGCTTTGATTTACGAGATGGTTTGGCAGGTGGCGGTGTTACCTATGGTTCAATCACTTGGACGCATGGGGATTTGGACTTAGGCAACGGTACAGATAAAGTGAACGATGCAAAATCTAAAACCGATGGTCGCTTTAATAAGTTAAACCTTGATGTCGCGCGTATACAGCTATTACCTAACCAGTTTACTGCCTATGCTAGAGTATCTGCACAGTATGCAAATGAAAATCTGGACTCTTCTGAAGGCTTTGGTCTTGGTGGGGTGAATGGTGTGCGTGCCTATCCTTCTGGAGAAGCATTTGGTGATGAGGGTGCTTTGTTTCAGGCTGAGGTTCGTTATGCAAAAGCGTTGAGTAATGGGGTAAGTGTGAACCCATATCTGTTCTATGATGTTGGTACAATTAAAGTCAACCAGAATAACTGGACCACTGATGATAATCGCCGTACATTGAGTGGTGCAGGTGTCGGTGTGAGAGCGAGCTATAAAGGCTGGAATGCAAACACTGTATTAGCATGGCGTATGACTGGTGGAAAACCCGAGTCTGACACCAAGAATCATATACCTATGTTCTGGATGACAGCTGGATATCAATTTTAATACAGTAGACATTGGTGGCATTGGTGGTAACCATCACCAATGTCTACCATAATGAAATCTAACCGCTGTGTTTGAATCTTGATAATGGTAAGTAATGTGTTGTAGTGGTGAGTGCTAAAAAATCAAACATCATTTTAAACTATGCAAACACAGTTAAATCTTAGGTAGTTGATATAGCTTTAATGCTTTAAAGCACTAATAGTTGACTGCCTTAGCGGTTAGCAGTATAGTGCCGACCTTCGGCGTGTAGCGTAGCCTGGTAGCGCGCCTGCTTTGGGAGCAGGATGTCGGGAGTTCGAATCTCTCCACGCCGACCAATTTTCCCCAATTTAGCATAAGCCAAGTCTGGCAAAGTCAACATTAGCAAGGTCAAGTCTAGCAAGGTCAAGTCTAGCAAGGTCAAGTCTAGCAAGGTCAAGTCTAGCAATTACGTATGCCAAATATGTATGGTTGATGATTGCGTACTGTTGCTATTTCCATTGCCTGCTATCTGCAGGTGAGTTTTACTAATCTCAGTTACTTATTCCTATCAGCTGATGGTGAAACTGTCAGCCAGTGTTTAGTACGTCTATTAGTATTCAATTAATTAGATACCAAATTTTTCAGTGATTACGCAATCATTGAATTTCAATAAAATTAACTACATATGTGGAATTTAATGGCGAAGTCACTGCCTAATGAAGTGGTGATTACGGTCACCGCTGCGTGATGTATTTGAGTTCTCGCCTTTCAACCTGAATTAAGTTGTGGCACTATTCGCCTATGAAAGCCCCATCAATTCCACCAAAAGTAGCTGAGTCAGAAGAGGTAAACACCAATTTTGTCGATAGTTTTAGGTTGCCAGAAGCGTTGTCAACACTGCTCACTGCTTCTGATCAACCCGTTCATGCTTTATTGTCAAATCCTGTGATTCAGAAGGTACTTGATTATTTGCCATCTATGGTCGGGTATTGGGATAAAGACCTTAAAAACCGTTTCGTGAATAAGGCTTATGGTGAGTGGTTTGGTGTAGATGTTAGCCAAATCGGTGGACGCCATATTTGGGAGTTGCTCGGCGATGATTTGTATCGTTTGAATTTACCCTATATTCACGGCGCGTTGAATGGTGAGTTGAAAGCGTTTGAGCGGATTATCCCGAATGCCGATGGTAGTCGTTCTCGCCATTCTTTGACTTATTACATTCCAGACTTCAGCGGAGGTGAGGTACAAGGTTTCTTTGTACTAGCAACGGATATTAGTGTCATTAAAGAAGCAGAGGCTGAACTGAGGCAAAGTGAAGAGCGCTTTCGTTCTTTGGTGCAAGACCAAACCGAGGTGATTTCTCGATTACGTGCGGATGGCACTTACATTTTTGTGAATGAAGTGTATTGCCGCCTATTTGGTAAAACTGAAGCAGAGATAATTGGCGGGACTTGGAAACCAGTTGTTTACCATGAGGATTTGCAGCATGTAATGGACGAGATTGCCAAGTTGTCGGTGACTAACCCTGTGGTGATGATTGAAAATCGGGTACTGTCTGCCACAGGTGAAGTGCGCTGGATGCAGTTTAGTAACCGCGGTATTTTTGATGCACATGGGCAACTGACCGAAATCCAATCGGTAGGGCGTGATATTAGCGACCGTAAACGTGCGGAAGCGGAAATTCAAAACCTGGCTTATAAAGACTCTTTAACTGGGTTATCCAATCGAAGGCATTTGCTAGACAGGTTGCAAATTGCGTTGGCAACCTCAGCGCGAAGCATGCAGTATGGTGCTTTGCTATTTATGGACTTAGATAAGTTTAAAGTCATTAATGACACGCAAGGTCATAGCGATGGTGATTTGTTACTGGTGGAAGTAGCAAAAAGAATCATGGCTTGTGTGCGAGAGGTGGACACCGTTGCACGCCAAGGGGGCGATGAATTTGTTGTGTTAGTCGAGCGTTTGGGCACCAGCTTGGAAGAGGCGTCTCGTCTGGCCGCAAAAATTGCTGAAACGATTCGAGTTGCATTGGCTGAACCTTATGAAATCAATCAGTTAAGTGTTCGTAGCTCCTCTAGTATTGGCGTTGCCCTGTTTTGTGGGCATGACACTAGTGTTGAAGAGTTAATTAAGCGTGCTGATATGGCGATGTATCAGGCAAAAGATGGTGGTCGAAATAGGATTCATTTTTTTGATCCTCAAATGCAGCAGTTGGTCGAGTTACGCGCTTTATTAGAGTCCGACTTGCATAATGCATTAGCTGATGAGCAGTTTGAGTTGCATTATCAGTTACAGGTGGATCATGAAAACCAGCCGATTGGTGCCGAAGCATTGATTCGTTGGGTTCATCCACAACGTGGTATGGTTTCCCCAGCACATTTTATTCCGGTGGCAGAAGAAAGCGCATTGATTCTCAATATCGGCGATTGGGTGCTGGATGAGGCGTGCCGTCAGATTGCTGTTTGGAGTGCGCATGAAAAAACACGCAATTTGGTATTGGCGGTGAATATTAGTGCACAGCAGTTTAAGCAAGCCCATTTTGTCGAGCAGGTGATTGCGGCGATTCACAAACATGGGATTGATCCGTCACGCCTGAAGTTGGAATTAACAGAGAGTGTGGCGCTGGATGACATTACTGATGTGATTGCTAAAAAGAATGACTTAAGACAAAAAGTAGGCGTGACGCTGTCTTTAGATGATTTTGGTACTGGTTTCTCTTCACTTTCTTATTTAAAGCGCTTACCGCTGGATCAGATTAAAATTGATCAAAGCTTTGTGCGCGATATCACCACCGATAAGAGTGATGCAGTAATGGTGAAAACCATTATTGATATGGCGCAGAATTTCAGCTTAAACGTGATTGCTGAGGGTGTGGAAACAGAGGCGCAATTGGCCTTTCTGAAGCAGCATGAATGTAAGGCATATCAGGGCTATTTGTTCAGCAAACCATTGCCGATTGAGGAGTTTGATGCACTGATGAAGCAATACGGAACCAGTGCGGATATCACTAAGCTGGTTTAATGATTTTTTCATTTTTTCTTGCTATTGCTTGAGCGACCAACCCCTCTCTAGCGCTTACTTACAGCCTGAGTAAGCGCTAACATACAGATTAGTTTAGCGCGTCTACATTATCTACAATCGCGGCATATAAATCACGCGTTGAGGCAATGGCTGCCTCATGTACTTCTTGTGCAGACAATACTTTTCCGTTGGCGGTTTCTAGCGGGCGTGTAGCGGTTGCGCTTGCGACCACACTCACTGCATAGCCCAAGTTAAAGCCACCATGCGCCGTTGAGTTGATGCACATGTGCGTCATAAACCCAGCTAACACAATATTCTGGATGCCTAACGATTTTAAATGCTGATCCAGTGTGGTGTTGATAAATGCATTAGGGTAGTTTTTGATAATCACCGTTTCACCAGCAATTGGGGCAACTTCATCACAAATGGCACCAATTTCGGCTGTAATGTCGTAGGGGGAACCTACACCTGCATCATGTTGAATATGAATAATTGGAATATTGAGTGCCCTTGCGCGGCTGAGCAGTTTCTTTGCTTCAATCATGGCTGGCTCTACATTGGTTAATTGCATGATGCCTTTTCTGTAGGTGTTTTGGCAATCAATCATAATCAAAGCTGAATCGGCCAATGGCGCGGCCGTGTGGGTTAATCCAGAAATTTCACGTAATGTTTTAGAAGCTGTCGTCATGGTGTTTCCTTTGTAATGGAATGGCGTTTTATGTTGCTAGATGGATAGTCAATTAAATATGACGCTGGTTCACTTTACAACGCATATTTTCATAGCCTTTCATTTATTTCAGTTAGGAGGCTTCTGTCAGCATGTTTGCCACAGCACGTTTAAAAGGTGAGAGTCGGTTACCAATCTGCAAGGAGGCTGTTCTAATGAGGCGAGCGGGTATGGTGTCGTTGCCATATAGTTTTGCAATGGCATGGGTCGCCATAAACAGAGGGCGTGTTTTAAAGCGGTGTTTTCTTTGGTAGCGTTCGAGCAATCCGCTAGCGGCTATATTCGTGCCGAGTGATTTTGCAGTTTTGATTTCTTGCGCCAGTGTACTAATCCCATGTAATCCAAAATTAAAACCGTGCGCAGTCACGGGATGCATCCCTACCGCCGCATCCCCAATTAAGGCGAACCGTTTCGCAACCAATTGGCTGGCATAAGCAGTGACTAGGGGGTAAGCATGGCGGGTTGATACTAATTGCATCGTGCCTAACCGATGCTTAAATCGCAGTGCGATTTCCTGATTGAAGTCTGCCTCGCTCAGCGACATGAGGCGTTGAATATCAGCCGCAGGTAAGGTGATGACGACAGAAGAGCGCATACCGTTCATGGGTAATAGTGCTAGGGTTTGGCCATAATCAAACCACTCCCATGCCACATGATGATGTGGGATGGTATGTTGCATCACGCATACCATCATGGTCTTACCAAAATCATGCATATCGGCTGGAATGCCCATCGCACGTCTGGTTTCAGAAAAACGGCTATCTGCTGCAACAAGCAACTGTGCTTGTATTTTGCTACCATCAGCTAGGCTGATATAAGCGGCATCATTATCGGTGCTGATTGTACGAATCTCTATCCCTGTGAGTAAAGTGATGTCAGGCGATGCTTTCACGGTTTCGTAAGCTGCTTTGCGAATCAGATGATTGGCGACTAAATAGCCTAAAGATGCGGTTTTGCTTGGGTCGTGCGTTATTTGCATTGCATAGAGCGATGGGCCATTGAGCACTTTGGCATCGCGTAATAACGAAATAGCTTGTTCGTCGATATGCTGCCATACCCCTAATGTTTGCAACATTTTTGCCGAGTGGTGTGTCAGTGCAATTTCTCGACCATCAAACGGTGGCTCTGCCAATGTCGATTCTGGCTGGTGTTCAAGGATGGCAATGCGTAAGCCGCACCCACTCAAAGCCTGCGCGAAGCACAGCCCTGTTGGTCCTGCGCCAACAATAGCGATATCAAAGTTCATCATGTCATCAAGTAGTATGGATGTGAGATAGTGTGCTTATGATTGCGGTAAATGCTGCATTTGGCATTGACTCAAGTCAACCTATCTTGCAATTGGGAGCGATGAAAGCCTTGCTGTTCGGTAAAGTCATACAAGACAGAACTTTAAGCCGTCAGGTTTAGCCTTTTTGTTTGATAGCTAGTACGGATTGATTACGCAAGGTGCGCAATAAGGAAAGTTGCCTGGTGGAAACTTGCATCCGATTTGGCTGTTCCATATCGGCATAAAACAACCCCAACGCTTTGTTGTTCACCATAATTGGTAGCAAAAGAAAGCTTTGTGATGTGACAGCTTGTTTATACCACTGTGGAATTTTACCTGCTACATTTTCAGCCGCAATGTCTTCGAGCATGAGATCAGCGCCTTTGCTGATTGCTAGGTGAAATACATCTGGCGTAAAGTCTAGGCCAAACTGAAACTTTTTCAGTACCTGATCAATGTCTTGGCCAAAACCAAAGCGCGCTGCCATTTGATGATGTTTAGCATCACGAATAAATAATATAGTACGATTAAACCCCATGCCTCGGTGCATTGTTTCTAACACCATCTGCATAATGTCATTTAACTGGTGCTCTTCAATCAGGGTGTTGGTGATTTCCTGGATGCCCTCGGTCAGAATAGACTCAGCATCATGCTTCGTGGATGGATTGCCTTTTTCATCTGATGGTTCTGGGTTAATTCCTAATGAAGTTAACTCAGTTTCTTCAGTCGCTTTGTTTAATGGTTCAGTTCTTGCCCCAATCCAAGTGTTCACACGCGTCATTAGCTGACTTTGCGCAACGTTGATCCCCACGATTCTGGCGCGTGTTGCAAGTTCATCTAAAGCCTGTTCCATCGATTGGCGTAGCTGTTGATCTGTCACGCTGAGTGCGTTTTCGTAGCGAGCACTTAGTTGCTTGAGTGCTTTAGATTTGTCAGCGACATGACCGTTACTGGCGATGCTACAAAGCTCGTTAGCCAGATTAACGGTGAGCGATAAACTTTCTAACTCCCCATTCGGCTTGATGATTTTATTGCCGCTTAATTTACGCATCCCCGCGATTAAGCGCGGCGGGAAATTCCAGCTTTTTGCTACCCCTATGCCTAGTTCGTTGTAGGTCATGCCCAGCACTTTGACCGCGGCTTTATCTTCATTCTCACCTTGCTCCATCAAACGTGACACTTGCTGGCTTTCTTCAAAGAAGTAAAAGCTGACCAGCAGTTTGCCTAAGTTGCGAAACATAGAGCAAATAATCGCTTCTTCTGTATTTTTGACATGGCTGGCAGGGGCTAACTGCGCTGCCACAATGCCTGCAAAAAATGAGGATAGTACGTCGTCCTTGAGCTGAGATGCTTGTGCTTTGTTTTGCAAAAAATCTAGCAAAATCAGTGACATTGCGACATTTCGGATGGTCTCAAAGCCTAAAATGACCACCGCTTTCGAAATCGTGTTGATATGACCGCCAAATTGCCCGTAGGTGACGGTATTGACAAGTTTTAATAGTTTATTGGTGAGTGCAAAGTCATTTAGAATGCTCTGCGCCAGTGCGTTATTGCTAGCAGAATCGTCATCCGCCAGCCGATTAATTTCGCTGATTGTATGCGATAGCGCTGGAAAGTCACGCTTGCTACGCATGCGACGCAGTAAAAAGTCCATTGTACTGTGCGCATCCACTGGCTTATGCTCACTGTGTACCGGTGTGAGGTAATCTAGTATGGCTTGCCGCATAAGATCGGCACTTGCGTATCTATCTTCAGGTGTTTTACTCGTCGCCTTGAGAATAATGCTTTCCAGTGCATCATCTAGTTGGATTTGCATAGACGTCGTGGCTGATTTGCCAATAGCAGTTGGTTTTTTCACCTTTTCAATAAACGGTAGTCCGGTCGCTAGTTCCTGCAACAAAACGCCACATGCATAGATATCTGCGCTAACCGTTGCTTTGTTCCCTGCGATAAGCTCAGGTGCAGTATACGGTGTCACTAAATCTGCCGTCACTTCTTGTGTTGTAAAACTTCCTACGCCGATGCCCAAAAGTAAAGGTGTCTGCTCTTCTGTCATCATGATTTGATTTGCTTGCAGTGCCAGAGGCGCTAAACCTTTTGTGTGTGCATAACCCACGGCTTCAAGGATGTCGGCAACTATCTGTGCGGCTTGGGTATGCGTGAAGTTTTGGGGGGATTGCAATCGCTGTGCTAGCGTGATTCCATTCACCAACGCATAGACTAAATAAGGAGTGCCCTCGTGTTCACCTGCATCCAGTAGGGTTGCAATGCGCTGATGTTGTAATTGACTTGCAGTATGTACCTGCGCTAACAATCCCTTTAATGGCATTGCAGAGTTGGGTAGCAGTTTAATCAACACATCGCGCTCCATGTGCGGATCGTGAGCTAAATAGACTGCATTTTGCTTGTTTTCATCAAGCTTGCGTAGCAATTCAAAACGGCCAATTTTGTTATGCATAGTGGTTTCCTGATGGGTAGTGATTTTGCTCGCAATAGATATTAGGCGCTCAACTTTTTAGCAATTGCTTGCACTAGTACCCTAACCATTGAGGGGTTAATTATTTGGTCAGAACCACAACGAATCAAGCATTAGATTAAGTGCTAAATTCAATCTTAAATTCGGTGATTGAAACAGTTTATACGCTTACATCATATCATCAGGTGCGATTGCAAGCATCTAATTGCGTTGAGCGCGATGCAGCAAGCATCAGTATGATCCTTATGCCATTCACTGGAATGGGTGGTTGACGGATTTTGTAAATGTGCTGATACTCGTACCGCATTACATTTGTAAAAGGCAAACTCTGCTGAAAGGCGAGGGCGCAAAATCACCGGTCTAAGGGGCGTAAGTTCTAAGATGGCGGGAGTACCAGATGTGCGGATTGTCCGTATTTCTCAGCATCACTCCTCATGCTATCCCTTGCACTTCTTGGTTGTTTAGGAACGAGATTCGTAGTTTTGTGGGAGACAATATGTTATTGCACCAGCCTAACGTTGATGCTCTTATCGAAAGCATGACCCCAAGCGCTGACGAAATACAGTCGCGTAAGGATTTCCTTGAGTTCAGCGAGCGAGATTCTGAATTACTTAAAGAGTTGGGGACATTACTCGCACCGCTTGAGGATGTCTTTGCTGACTTGTTGTCTGAACACTTAGATGCGCACCCAGTAGTCGCTGCTAGCCATATTCATCCTGACCAGCTTTCACAACTTAAACAAAAACAACGCGGTTATTTCAAACAGATATTTACGGGAGACTACGGGCCTGGTTATATCAAAAGTAGACTTCGCGTGGGGGTCACTTATCAGCAATTGGGCTTAGAGCCACGCTGGCATCTTAGTGCATACAGTAAATATTTATCTTGGGTGCTTCCTGAGGTGATGCGCTTAGTCGATAACGATGCTGAGCGTTTTCTTGCGTATTCAAAAGCGATTACCAAAATCGCCATGTTTGACTCTGAGCTTTCTGTTTCTGCCTATTTCCATGCTGACCATCAAATGTTGCGCTTACTTGCGCAAGTATTTGAAAGTAATTTAGAGGCAGTGATTATTGCTGATGTGAAGGGTAATATGCTTCACGTGAATAAATCGGTCGCTAAAATTACCGGGTATGCTCCAGATGCGCTGATTGGTAAGCCGATGCAGAATCTGCTGGCTGAGCTAGAGCCTACCCTATATCAGGATCTTTGGACCACAGTGATTGGCGGCGGCCAGTGGCAAGGAGAAATTTGGCTAAGAAACCAGCAGGGTGAAGATTATCTGGCATGGATGAATATGAATGCCGTGAAAGATGATGCTGGTAAGGTGACACAAGTCATTGCGGAGTTCTCAGACATTACAGCATTTAAGCAGACACAAGAGGCGCTGGCAAAACGTACGGAAGAGCTAGCCAACTCTAATCGTGAGTTAGAGCAGTTTGCCTATGTCGCTTCACACGATTTACAAGAACCCTTACGTATGGTGGCAAGTTACACGCAGTTATTAGCAAGGCGCTATAAAGACAAGCTTGATGACGATGCGAACGAATTTATCGGCTATGCGGTAGATGGTGCCACGCGGATGCAAGCGCTGATTATCGACCTGCTGACGATGTCGCGTATCGGTACGCATGGCAAGCAAATGGAGGCATGCGAAACCTCCGTCGCGTTGGAGCGGGCCA
This sequence comes from uncultured Methylotenera sp., assembly GCA_964652655.1. Lineage (GTDB taxonomy): Bacteria > Pseudomonadota > Gammaproteobacteria > Burkholderiales > Methylophilaceae > Methylotenera. The sequence continues at coordinate 5,623 of CAZZDN010000027.1, read as the reverse complement.
TATCAAATTTACGCCTAGCCATTGAAGAATCAGGCGCAGTGGTGACCCGTGACCCAATGCCTAGACTGGATGCAGACGTTTCTCAGCTTACGCAACTATTCCAAAACTTGATAGGTAACGGCATCAAATTTCGTGGCGATACTTCACCTATTATTCATATCGGCGCTGAGAAAAAAGAAGGCGAATGGCTGTTTTCCGTGCGTGATAATGGGATTGGTATTGCGCCAGATTTCTTCGACCGTGTCTTTATTATCTTTCAACGCTTACATGGTAAGCATGAATACCCAGGCACGGGTATTGGCCTGTCTGTCTGCAAGAAAATTGTAGAGCGACATCGCGGCAAGATTTGGATAGAATCAGAAGTTGGTAAGGGGGCAGTTTTTTATTTTACTTTGCCTATCAATCATAGGGAGAGGAAACATCATGGAGAATGAAGTGGTTAGGCAGGTTGAGTTTTTATTAGCTGAGGATAATCCCGGCGATGTAAGATTAACGCAGGAAGCGTTACGTGAAAGTAAAATTAACAATAACCTGAACGTCGTAAAAGATGGTGTAGAAGCGCTTGCATTCTTACGCAAGGAAGGCGCGTATGCAGATGCGCCAACGCCTGATGTTGTGCTATTGGATTTAAACTTACCTAAAAAAGATGGGCGTGAAGTGTTGGCGGAAATTAAATCTGATCCAGTGCTTAAACGCATTCCAGTGGTGATTGTGACTTCTTCAGAAGCAGAAAAAGATATTCTGCGTACTTATGATTTGCACGCCAATTGCTACGTGAGCAAGCCAGTAGACTTAGATCAGTTTATTAAGGTGATTCAAGCGATTGAAAGCTTTTGGCTCACTATCGTTAAATTACCATCAGACGTTAAAGATTAAGCACGTTTAGGGGGTTACATGAGTAGCACGCCGCTCACCATTTTACTGGTTGAAGATAATCCGGGCGATATTCGTCTGGTACGTGAGCTATTGGCCGCGGACCAGAGCGAAAGCTTCACAATAGTTACTGCTGATCGTCAAGAGGCAGCGCTAGCAATTTTGGATAGTCAGGACATTACCGCTATTCTGCTTGATATTGAGCTACCTGATAGTAGCGGCCTTGATACGCTTCTTAAAATACATGCTAATGCACCAGGTATCCCGATTGTCGTGCTCAGTAGTATTGCGGATGAAGGCCTTGCCGTGCGTTCCGTGCAACAAGGTGCCCAAGACTTTTTGGTGAAGGGTTATGTGGATGCCCACCAACTGACGCGTTCTTTACGTTATGCCATTGAACGCAAGCGCACTGAAGAGCGTTTAAACCACCTAGCGCATTACGATAGTTTGACTGGCTTATCAAACCGCAAACATTTTTACGATACCCTTAAAAACGCTATCGCTTTAGCGCGTAGGCATGAAACCAAGCTTGCCTTATTATTGCTGGATCTGAACGCTTTTAAGGCGATTAATGACACGCTCGGTCATTATGTTGGTGATTTGTTGTTGCAAGGGGTTGCGCATCGCTTGCGTGAATGCATGCGTGAAACGGATTGTGTCGCTCGAATTGGGGGCGATGAATTTACCTTGATATTGACCGATATTATGGACGAGGAAGATGCCTCAGCCGCAGCGAGCAAAATCGTAGAAGCCATTAGTCCGCCTTTCTTAATAGATGGCCGTGTATTGGATATTGGGGTGAGTATCGGTATAAGTATTTATCCTAATGATGCTGATCAGATAGAGTCTTTGGTACGTAATGCGGATGTCGCGATGTATCAGGCAAAGGCAGCAGAAGGCGTGCAAAGCAATTATCAATTCTTCTCTGCAAATATGAATCATAGAGCCACCGAGGATCGTGTGTTGCTCACTGAGTTAGAAAATGCAGTTGCACAGCATCAGTTTGTGATTAACTATCAACCCCAGGTAGATATGACAACTGGTCAAATCAACGGCATGGAGTCTTTGCTGCGCTGGCAGCATCCCACACGCGGTTTGTTATTGCCATCCGCTTTTATGAATGTGCTTGAGAGTTCGCCGTTAGTGTTAGCGGTTGGTATGTGGGTGCTTCGTCGCGTATGTGAACAAGGACAATTATGGCGTAAGACTTCTGATGCGCCTTTAGTGTTGTCAGTAAACCTATCTCCTCGTCAGTTAGTGCAGGAGGATTTCGCTGATCAGGTTGCAGCAGTATTAGCAGAAACAGGCTTACCACCGCATTGTTTAGAGTTGGATATTTCTGAGCACGCATTGTGGGAGGATGAGGACTGCGCGTTTAATCAAGTGACTAAACTCAACCACTTAGGTGTGCGCTTAGCGTTGGATAATTTTGGCAATGGCCGAGCTTCGTTCTACTACTTACGAAAATTTCCGTTCCATGCAATCAAATTGGATCGTAGGCTTACCCAAGCGGCTTCAAGTAGTGCAGATGGCGCTGATATGGCGCGTGCCGTGATTCAGGTGGCACATGTTTTCCGCATGAAAGGTTTGGCTGGTGGTGTTGAAACTGCCGCACAACTCGCTACATTGCGTCATCTTGCTTACGATGATGCGCAGGGTTATTTGTATTGCCACCCATTACCGACCGATTCAGCAACAGCATTATTAGAGCGCGGACAGCATCTTGGTCCGGTTGCGGCAGCATAATGAAAATATTACTGGTAGAAGATAATCAAGGGGACGCACGTCTGCTGGATATTATGCTGCGTGAGGTGCTCACGGCATGCACATTGACGCACGCTGATACCTTAGGTAAGGCCATCTCACATGCATGTTTAGTCCGCTTTGATATTATTCTTCTGGATCTGTCCTTACCAGATTCGCATGGTAGTGAGACTTTCTGGCGTTTGCATGAGGTAGTGTCGGATGTGCCGATTGTTGTGATGACCGGGCACGATGACGAAGCCTTGGCGATGGAATTGGCAGAGGCAGGCGCGCAGGATTACTTGGTCAAAGGTAGTGTAGATGGAAAATGGTTGTTACGCGTGATGCGTTATGCCATTGAACGTAAGCGTGCGGAGCTGGAGTTGCGCCAAAGTGAGGCTAGGGTGCGTGCTTTGTACGAGGCTGTGCCTGATTTATTGTTGTTTTTAGATTTAGAAGGCCGTTTTTTAGAGTGTAAGCCAGCTAAGGACTTTCAACCCCATATCGAACCGGAACATTTTCTAGGTAAAACCATACATGAGGCTTTGCCTGAAGGCGTTGCAGATCAAGCGATGCTATGTTTAGAGAAAGTAGTCCTCAGCAGTGGTATTGCCTCGTTTGAATATCAGATGAACTTACCACAGGGTATTTCTAATTACGAGTCGCGCTTTATTCGTGCGAGTGAAGCGCAAGTGTTATGCATAGTGCGTGATATCAGCGAAAGTAAGCGCACACAGCAGCAGTTACATTTTTTGGCGCACTACGACACATTAACAGGCTTGCCGAATCGACTGTTATTTAATGAAAGTCTGCATCAAGCCCAAACACAGGCAAATCGTACTAGCGATACTATCGCTGTAATGTTTATCGATTTGGATCGTTTTAAGAATATCAACGATACTTTGGGGCACGGGGTTGGTGATAAGTTATTACAGCAAGTAGGTAATCGTATTAGCCTGTGTGTTCGCGAGTCTGACACTGTAGCGCGCATGGGCGGGGATGAGTTTGCTGTGGTGTTGGTGAATGTGCGGGAAGAGCGTGATGCTGCCATCGTTGCCGAAAAAGTCATCGAAGCATTACGTTTACCCTTCATGGTAGATGGGCATGAAGTGTTTGTTGGCGCGAGTATTGGTATTACTTTCTACCGCCCAGGCCAAGACGATAGAGATGCGTTGCTGGAAAAAGCCGATGTCGCCATGTATCACGCCAAAGAGCGTGGTCGCAACAACTTTCAATTTTACTCTTCAGAAATGGATGCTGTCGCATACGAGCGCTTAGTGATGGAAAACCATTTACGCCACGCACTCGATCGTAATGAATTTATTTTGTATTACCAGCCACAAATTGCCGTTGAGGGTGGTCGTGTGACAGCCGTAGAAACGTTGTTGCGCTGGCAGCACCCAGAGCGTGGCCTAGTTGCACCTGGAGAGTTTATCTCTTTACTAGAAGAAAGCGGGTTAATCGTTCCGGTGGGTAGGTGGGTGTTAAAAACTGCATGCGAGCAAGGGCGTGTTTGGCATGACGCAGGGACGCCAGTGCGTGTGGCTGTTAATCTTTCTGTGCGTCAGTTTAAACATCCCGGTTTGGTCGCAGACGTCGCTGAGATTTTGGCCGAGAGCGGTTTGCCACCAGAGTTGTTAGAGCTGGAGTTGACTGAGAGCATGTTTATGGATAGCGCTACAGGTGATGCCAATAAACTGACCCAGTTGAAAGCCTTGGGTGTTTCTCTTGCGATTGATGACTTTGGTACGGGTGCATCTTCGCTCGCCTATTTAAAAGATTTCCCAGTAGACACGCTCAAAATCTGCCAGTCGTTTGTGCTGAACCTTCCTCATAATAATGATGATAGTGCGATTGCTAGCGCAGTGCTAGGTTTGGCGCAGGCGATGAATTTCACCAGTGTGGCAGAGGGGGTTGAGAACGCGCAACAGGCTGATTTCTTGCGCGAGCGACGTTGTGATTATTTTCAAGGGTACCTGTTTAGTAAGCCTTTGCCAGTAGAGGATTTGAATCAACTTTTAAATGGATCTAAACTGTAAATCAGTGAATCCTTCTCTTGGTAGTCGGTTTGGCACTAGCCCTATCTTAGGATGATTGCCGAGACGTTTCAGCTAAGCATGAACGGCGCTGGCGCCATGCGCCTAGTGTCAAAATCTTAATCCATTTAATCAATCAATATTAAGTAAAGTAAATACCTAAAAGCGATACGCATGAGTGTTGGGCAAGTTTTTGTATAAGCTTAGTCATCGCTATCTTTCTCAATGCAGTAAGCGGTATTTCCAAGTTTTAAATTAATAGATTAGCAGCCTTAACCCGATTGGGTTATACTAAATTTGATACATAAATGATATTTTTGTGATACAGTGTGCATTATGAATCCAGAAGATTTAAAGCGATTAGTCACCTTAGCCATGCCTTATGGAAAATATAAGGGAAGGCTAATTGCTGATTTGCCTGGCAATTATTTAAATTGGTTTGCGAGAGAAGGTTTCCCCGCGGGTGACTTGGGCCGTTTACTACAATTAATGCACGAAATAGATCATAACGGTTTATCGGAGCTACTTGCTCCCCTAAGAGAATAGCATCTGAAAATGATCAAAAAATCATTCATTCACCACCGCTATATTAGCCAACTTGGTGTCAGCGCAAAGCGATTCAAGTGGTTATTGTTGCTTGTTCTCTTCAGCGCGCTAATCACCCCTGTGGTTATTAAAAGCGAAGATGCGTTTAAAACGAATAGCAAGTATGGTGAAATTCAGTTAACCCCTCAAGAGCTTGCATGGCTTCAAGCACATCAAGAGTTACGTGTTGCAGTTAAACACGGGTGGATGCCAATTGAGTTTAAATTAGAAAGTGATCAGCATCGAGGGATTAGCGTAGATTACTTAGAAGCACTGGCCAGTATATTTAACTTTAGGATTACGCTTTTAGATTATTCAGAGTCAATGAATACGTCATCTGTAGATGTGATATCTGGGGTGGTCGGTAAAAACTTAAAACACCCTGA
>CAZZDN010000026.1:0-18888 GCA_964652655.1 uncultured Methylotenera sp. | reverse complement strand
ATAGCATTGGTAAAAAAAGTCCCATTGCTGGGCGGTAATTTGAGCACCTTCAATCACAGAACATACGATGCCAGAATCTCTGACTTTTTTACGTTCTTGCTTGATTTTCTTACGCTTATCGTGACTGAGTTGACTCAGGAAATGCTCAAAATCAGTGTAACTCAGATTTTGCCATCGAAACTGTACCCCATGGCGCTGCATCCATCCAGCCGCTTTGAATACCGTCTCAGTATCATCATCAGGAAACAACACATGCGCAGAGGACATTTCATTTTGCTGCATGACCTGAGAAAGTGCATTAACCATCAACACCTTATGATCAGCATCGTTTGTGAGAATGCGGGAACTAGTCACGGGCGTAAACGGAATGGCTGCAACCAATTTAGGGTAGTAAGATAAACCATGACGCTCGTAAGCCTCAGCCCATGCCCAGTCAAACACGTACTCACCATATGAGTGGTACTTGATATACAAGGGCATAGCGGCAATTAACTGAGCGTCATCATATAGCAATAACGGGCATGGCTGCCAACCAGTGCCTGCCCCGACCGAGCCTGATGACTCAAGTGCGCTTAAAAAAGCATGGCTTAACAATGGCATTCCATTAGCCAAGGTATTCCATGCCTCGGCAGGAACCTGTGTCACGCCATCTACAATCTCTATACTTAACGTCATAGAAAAACGTCCGATTGTTTTTTCGTCATAAGCTAATTATGCACTAAGCGATGTATCTGAGAAATCAGAAAAATTTGACGTCAGCATAAGAGCGTCGCTTTTAAACAACGCTTTACACGACAAGTAATTTAATTTTTTTGGCGGGGGAGTACGAATAGAGAACGATTAAAGTCTTAAACCTGCCTAGAGAGATTTTTTCTTTGGCGTGTTGGTTGCTTGTTTACTTTTAGCTTTAGCCTCTTCTAGCGCCTCCGCTTCAATCATTCGTTTTTGCTTTTCCAGCTGTATCGCGGCCTCAGCGGCTCTTCGGCGCTCCATAATTCTTGCTTGCGCTTCAACCAATTCATTCAAAGAGATTACACTATCCTGATTGGTATCAACGCTATTGAAATGCCGTGCGATTTGCGGCAGTCTTTCTGTTGCCTCTTGGCGATCTATCGTGCCGTTATTATTAGTATCTGCCTCAAAAAAACGCGCTTCGATACTCTCTTGCATTGCACGTCTACGCTCTTCAATTTGGTCATGACTTGGGTCAATTGATCGCGCATAGTCTTCCAGCGCCTTACGTAGCATTTCTCTACGCTCTGGACTGAAGTTCAGATTCAGCGTTTTTTGATACCCATCAGCTCTATTTTCATCTTCAGCAAAACGTTCGTCTTCAACCACTCGTTTAGATTTGTCGGCGATTCCAGACAAATTATTTCTATTTTCGGCATAAGTACTTAAAGAAGAACTTAAGCTTATGCATAAAACTAGACTAGCGTACTTGGTCAATGACATGTTGTTTAGCAAAATCAAATCCAGAGAATCAAGGTTCCAATATTGAGCATTACAATTTTAAGTTGCACTATCATGAAGCACGTTTGTTAATCGAATGTTTCACTAATCGATGAAATTGTAAAAAATTGTAAATTATTAGCTGATTATGGTATGAGACAATGAGTAAATTTTAAAGTTTAATCACATAATGTTGAATATAAATATAAATTTAGCATACACTTCAAAAGTATTGAAAATAATATTGTTTTACAGTCATTCAATATCATTTTATTAAAAATCAAGGTTTAAACATAATGATGGCCGATCAAAATAAAAAAATCTTAGTCGTAGATGACGATGTACGTTTACGTGAGTTGCTACAACGATATCTCACTGAACAAGGTTTTAACGTCAAAACCGCCAATGATGCTAAAGAAATGGACAGCATTCTTAATACTGATGCGATTGATTTATTGGTCCTTGATTTAATGTTGCCAGGCGAAGATGGTCTATCTATCTGCCGAAGAATGCGAGGTAGCGCCACGATGATGCCTATTGTCATGCTCACAGCACGTGGCGATGAAGTAGATAGAATTATTGGGCTTGAAATGGGCGCGGATGATTACCTACCAAAACCATTTAACCCAAGAGAGTTGCTAGCACGTATCAACGCTGTACTAAGAAGACATGAGCGTTTAGTCCCCAGCGCGCCAGCAAACGCTGCCGAGAATATTACAATTGGTGACTTTGTGTTTAACGCGGCAACACGTTCACTGAGCAGACAAGGAACAGCGATTGCCATTACTAGCGGCGAATTTGCGTTACTAAAAGTATTTGTTGATCATCCGCGCCAACCATTATCACGCGATAGATTGATGCAATTAGCACGAGGACGTGAGTTAGATGTGTATGATCGCAGTATTGATGTCCAAGTCTCGCGTCTTCGCAAACTCATTGAACCTGACCCAGCTCACCCGCGCTACTTACAAACTATGTGGGGATTTGGTTATGTGTTTATTCCTGATGGCGAAACTGACAATTAGTCAAATAACCAACAGCACAGGTTGCCCAGTAAATGAGGGTAACCTGATTTAACAACTTTAATGATTGCAAACCATTCCATTGCGCCTTTTACCCAGAAAACTGCTCTCAAGAATTATGCTACTCATCGCACTATTATTAGCGATAGGGCAATTTGCATCTTTAAAAATTTTTGAGTATTTCGAAAGAGAACCTCGCGCGCAAGCAACTGCATTACAGGCCGTGACAGTAGTTAACTATACTCGAGCCTCTTTAATTGCATCACAAGAGAATCTTCGCTTGGCCTTGCTTTCAGAATTGACGGGGAAAGAAGGTGTGCGTATTTATTACGCAGACTTTATGGAGGAAATTGCGCCACTACCTGATGACCCCTTCATCAACATGGTGGCAGATAAAATTCGTGAGCGACTTGGTGTACAGACAATTATCACCACCAATCATTACGGAATTGATGGCCTGTGGGTAAGCTTTGGTATAGATCAAGATGACTTCTGGGTAGTGATTCCCAATATACACGTGGAGCGTCCTTTCCCATGGCAATGGTTAGGCTGGATTGGCCTAGTGCTCAGCCTGTCTCTAGCAGGCGGCTATTTACTTGCCGCACGTATTAATAAACCTCTCAACCTATTAGTTAGCGCAGCTGATCAGCTACGTAAAGGTCAGCGTCCTGATAAATTACCCGAAGATAGCGTCACTGAACTTCGTGAAGTAAGCACAACTTTTAACAAAATGGCGGAATCATTAGCAGAATTGGACGCAGAAAGAACATTGATTCTTGCTGGGGTTTCACATGACATACGTACCCCATTATCCCGCTTACGCTTAGCCGTAGAAATGCTTCCAGAGAAAGATTGTGGCTACTTAAAATCTGGCATGATTCAAGATATCGCTGATATGGATAATATCATTCATCAGTTCCTAGATTTTGTTCGCGGCACCGAAGGTGAACCAACACTGATGGTTGACATTAACACCCTGCTACAGAGTTTGCATGACCGCCAAGAGCGTGCTGGTCGCGATTTGGTGATTCAATTAGCCCCCACCTACAAGGTACCGATTAAACCACTTGCGATGCAACGACTATTGGATAACTTAGTGGGGAATGCTTATAACTATGGTGGTGGACAAGTACGTGTCAGCAGCCAAATATTGGCAGATAGTATTGTGATTAGTGTTTTTGATAATGGCCCAGGCATCCCCGAAACGCATCTAGAAAAAATATTGCGCCCATTTGAACGATTAGATACTGCACGCAGTAATGCTGGCGGCAGTGGCTTAGGCTTAGCGATTGCAGACCGCATTGCAAAATTACATCACGGCAAACTTGAATTGATTAACCGCCCTGAAGGTGGATTAGAAGCAAGACTAAGCATCCCTATTAAAAACTAGGATTAATTTAAACGCGTTTCAATAAAGCACTTCAAATCAAAAACTTTAAATCAAGCACTTTGGATTAAGCGCTAGGCTCAAACCAAGCTAACTTCTCGCGCAAATGGACGACTTCACCGATGATAGTGAGGCATGGCGCCCTTAAGCCGGCTGCTGCTACCTTTTCCGCCAAATCTGTCAGTGTAGCTGTGACGACTTTTTGACGTTGCGTAGTCCCCTGCTGCACAACTGCCACAGGCATCTCTGGCGAGACACCATGTTTAATCAATTGCTCACAGATTTGTGGCAAACCCACCAAGCCCATGTAAATGACCACCGTCTGTCTCGGGCGCGCCATGGACTCCCAATCTAAGTCCAAACTGCCATCTTTCAAATGCCCAGTAATAAACAAGCAGGCCTGTGAATAATCCCTATGCGTAAGCGGAATACCAGCGTAGCTAGAGACACCATTTGCTGCGGTAATGCCTGGCACCACCTGGAATGGGATACCATATTCCATCAAGGTTTCGATTTCCTCGCCACCGCGACCAAAAATAAACGGATCGCCACCCTTCAGGCGCAGCACACGCTTACCTTGCAGTGCCAGCTTCGCGAGTAACTCATTGATTTGCTCTTGCGGCAACGTATGCTGATCACGCGATTTACCGACATAAATCAGCTCAGCATCACGACGTACCAACTCCATGACTTCAGGGCTGACTAATTTATCGTAAACACAGACATCGCATTGCTGCATTAAACGTAATGCCCTAAATGTAAGTAAATCTGGGTCGCCAGGGCCGCCACCAACCAAAAACACCTCACCCTTACTAGGGGTGCCATCGTCTTGATCTATCAACGTTTGCAACAAGGTGCGGGCTGACTGCTCTTGACCAGACAACACACGCTCCACCAATGGGCCTTGCAATACGTCTTCCCAGAAACGTCTACGTGCTTGCGTAGTACTGAATTTTGCTTTGACTTTATCGCGAAACTCCCCTGCAAGCCCAGCAATACGCCCATAGCCAGCGGGTAGCATAGATTCAATTTTGGTACGAATATAACGTGCCAGCACCGGTGCATTGCCTTCACTGGAAATCGCAATCACCACTGGGCTACGCTCAATAATAGAGCCCATTGTAAAAGTGCACAAAGCTGGTGCATCAACCACATTCACTGGAATGCTCAAGGCTTTAGCATCATCGGAAACCGCTTGATTCACAGACTCATCATCCGTTGCTGCGATGACCAAACATGCGCCTTCAAGTTGCTGTTTGTTGTAATCAGTCTGCACGCACTTAATTTTTTTTGCATCCGCTAATGCTTGCAACTCATGGCAAATTTCGGGCGCAATCAACGTCACCGCTGCATTGGCTTTTAACAGCATGCCAACTTTACGAGTAGCGACATCACCACCACCAATCACGACACATAAACGATTGGTGATATTGAAAAAAATAGGAAGTGCTTGCATGTTTTGAATAACTATCTATACATTAAGTCAATCATTTTACCTTGTAGTGAACAACTTTGCGTGAGGCAAGTGAGCAAATACGTTAAAATCCTATTTTGCGTTTTGGCTATAACACCTTGAATACACCTAAAAAAGTTTTTATTAAGACCTTTGGCTGCCAGATGAATGAGTACGACTCATCACGGATGGCGGATATGCTGTCTGCGTCTGACGGCATGGTAGAAACACAAAGTCCGGATGATGCAGATGTGATTCTGCTTAACACCTGTTCTGTGCGCGAAAAGGCAGAAGATAAAGTATTCAGCCATCTGGGACGCTTTATTCCACTCAAAGAGAAAAACCCGAACCTAGTGATAGGCGTGGGCGGCTGTGTGGCATCACAAGAGGGTGACAACATCATCAAACGCGCGCCTTATGTAGATGTGGTGTTTGGGCCGCAAACCCTGCACCGCCTGCCAGAGATGATTAAAAGCAAACAAAACAGCGGCACCTCGCAAGTAGATGTGAGCTTCCCTGAGATTGAGAAATTTGACCATTTACCGCCACCACGTGTGGAAGGCGTGAGTGCTTTCCTCAGCATTATGGAAGGCTGCAGCAAGTACTGCAGCTTCTGTGTAGTGCCATATACACGCGGTGAAGAAGTGTCGCGCCCGTTTGCTGACATTCTGACCGAAGCGGTACAACTGGCAGAGCAAGGCGTAAAGGAAATTACGTTACTGGGCCAAAACGTCAATGCCTACCGTACCGAGTACGACGGTGTAGAAGCGGATTTGGCGATGCTGATTGAAACCATTGCGGAAATACCGCAAATTGAGCGCATACGCTTTACCACCAGCCACCCCAATGAAATGAATGAGCGCTTGATCAACTGTTTTGCCACCGTACCTAAGCTCGCAGCACAACTGCATTTACCGGTACAAGCTGGCAGCGACCGCATTTTGATGGCGATGAAGCGCAACTACACCGCGCTGCAATTTAAATCCATCATTCGCAAGCTTAAAGCGGCGAATCCTAACCTGACTTTCACGTCAGACTTTATTATCGGCTTCCCCGGCGAAAGCGATGCAGATTTTGAAGCCACGGTAAAGCTGATGCAGGACGTAGGCTTTGACGCTAGCTTTAGCTTTTTGTACAGCCCGCGCCCCGGCACACCCGCAGCATTTTTGAAAGATGACACCTCGCAAGAAATCAAACTGGCGCGCTTGGATAAACTGCAAACGATTAACGAAGCTCAAGCCAAAGCGATTTCTGAAGCCATGCTAGGCACCACACAGCGCGTGCTGATTGAAGGCGCATCATGGAAAGATGCAACGCTATTGGCGGGCAAGACTGATAATAATCGGGTGGTTGATATCGCAGGTGATGCAAGCTTGGTGCATCAGTTTGTGAACGTGAGAATTACCGATGTTTCTAACCCAAGACGCTTAATTGGCGAGATCGTATAACCATGGAAATTACCTTAACCCCTGAAGACAATATTCGCCTCGCGCATCTGTGCGGCCCGTTAGACGAGAACATCAAGCAAATTGAAACTGCACTTGAAGTGAACATCAACCGCCGTGGCGGGACTTTCAACATCAGCGGCAAACTAGACAACACACGCTTGGCCGCACAACTGATTGAAAACTTTTACAGCCGCGCCAAAAAGCCTATCGAGCTTGAAGATGTGCAGTTAGGCTTGGTTGAGATTGACAAGCTTAAACCAGAAGATGTAGTTTCTACCGCCATGCCAGTGCTAATGACACGCCGCGGGGATTTACATGGCCGCACTCCGCGCCAAGTGGCCTATTTGCAGCAGATACAAGATCATGACATCACCTTTGGCATCGGGCCCGCTGGCACTGGTAAAACTTACTTAGCTGTCGCCTGTGCAGTTGATGCCATGACACGAGACCGCGTGAAGCGCATCGTACTGGTGCGCCCAGCAGTCGAGGCTGGAGAGCGCCTAGGCTTTCTGCCTGGTGATTTAAACCAAAAAGTAGACCCTTACTTACGTCCGCTATACGATGCACTATATGACTTAGCAGGCTATGATACCGTGAACAAAATGTTTGAGCGCGGTGCGATCGAAGTTGCACCACTCGCCTACATGCGCGGACGCACCTTGAACCAAAGCTTTATTATTTTGGACGAAGCGCAAAATACCACACCGGAACAAATGAAAATGTTCTTAACCCGTATAGGCTTTGGCACCAAGGCAGTGATTACCGGTGACGTGACGCAAATTGACTTGCAGCGCCATCAAAAAAGTGGCTTGGTAGAAGCGCAAAAGGTATTAAAAGATATCAAAGGCATCGCGATGACGCACTTCTTGTCTGGTGATGTGGTGCGTCACCCATTGGTACAAAAAATCGTTAATGCTTACGAAAACTATGAGTTACAACAAAGTAATTAAAAGCGATCAACATGAAAACAAGTTTGAGATTATCTGCAAGAGTAGAGACTGGTTGATTGATATACTGACTCGCTTGACGCAAGCTATAATCAAATATAACGCATATATTTTAGGGCAAAGCTTTTAGAGATAAAAATGACACCAAATAAATACAGTAAGATAATGCAAAAAGGCTTAAGTATTGTTGAACAATTCGTGTTGATTGTAATTGGTTTCGCCACGATTTTTGCCGTGCTTCAAGCCATTCTAAATATTTGGGATGAAGGCACCATCCACGTGGGCGACCTGCTACTTTTATTTCTATACCTTGAAGTCATGTCAATGTTGAGCCACTACCTCTCCGCTGGCAAACTACCTGTCAGGTATCCGCTATATATCGGCATTATCGCGTTGGCGCGATTCTTGGTATTGGATATCAAAGAGCTAGATGCTATGACGATGTTTGCGCTATCAGGCTCTATCCTACTGATTGCACTGGCAATTTTAATCGTACGCTATGGTCATGTGAAATTCCCATACACTGATGGTACCGACTTGCAATCTAAAACTGACTAAAATCACCTATGCCTAAATTATTTGCCACTATTCAATATGCCAGTGATTCTGAGCGCATCCCTACTGCAAGCCAATTCCGCAAATGGGCAAAAGCAGCGATCAGCGTTGATACGGAAGTCACCATCCGCATTGTGGATGCTGAGGAAGGCAAAATGCTCAACAACACATATCGTGGCAAAGATTATGCGACTAACGTGCTCACCTTCCCGTTGACTGAAGACCCATACTTGATGGGAGACATCATCATTTGCGCACCAGTAGTAGCGGCAGAAGCCATGGCACAGGGAAAAAGCCTAGAAGCACACTATGCGCATCTCACTGTGCATGGTATTTTGCATTTACATGGTTATGACCATGAAGTCGAAGCACAGGCAGAGCTAATGGAAAGCATAGAAACTGCAATTGTCACAAAATTAGGGTATCCTTCACCCTATCTCATTACAGAGGACGCCAAGTAATGGCAACCGAGTCGGAAAAACCAAGCAACCATAAAGTAAGTAACAAGCCTAGCTTGTTGGAACGTTTAAGCCATTTTTTATTGCGAGAGCCTGAAGATCGCGAGCAACTAGTAGAACTACTACACAGCGCCTACGAAAACAGTTTAATGGACGCTGACTCGCTTTCGATGATAGAAGGCGTTCTACAAGTCAGTGAAATGCAAGTGCGTGACATTATGATCCCGCGTTCACAGATGGATGTCATCGACATCACTGACCCGCCTGAAGTATTTATTCCCAATGTGATTGAAACTGCTCACTCGCGCTTCCCTGTGATTGAAGGCAACAAGAACGATGTGATTGGTATTTTATTGGCAAAAGATTTGCTGCGTTACTACGCTGGAGATGACTTTGAAGTTCGTGATATGCTGCGTCCTGCCGTGTTTATCCCTGAAGCAAAACGCCTTAATGTACTTTTAAAAGAGTTCCGCAGTAGCCGCAACCATATTGCAATTGTGGTAGATGAATACGGTGGCGTCGCCGGCATGGTCACCATAGAAGATGTATTAGAACAAATTGTTGGCGACATCGAAGACGAGTACGACTACGACGAAGATGAAGACAACATCATTCAACATTCAGATGGCCAATTCCGCGTGAAAGCGCTCACTGAAATCGCTGATTTTAATGAAGCGCTGGGTACAACATTCAGTGATGAAGAGTTTTCAACGATAGGCGGCTTGATTGTTAGCAAGTTTGGTCATCTGCCAAAGCGGAATGAGGAAGTGAGCTTTGATAGCATTCACGTAAAAGTACTGAGAGCAGACAGTCGCCGCTTACACAGTATTTTGGTGTCAGTTAACCTAGAGAGTGCCGTATCAGACACTGAAACCACCTAATAAGTAACAGATTCCAGTCAAAATATTCCATTTAAAATTAACTACCTAGGGAACTAAGCAACAAGATTCGTTTCATAGAATTATGTTGTGATGAGTTTAAATTCCCTAGTTCAATTTTACTGGAGTCCATTATGAAATTCTTAGCATTTGCTTCGCTTCTTATTGCGCAGGCTTTATTTATACAACCTGCTTTGGCAGACGAAGCAGTGGGTAGTAAATCCCTTATTCCCACCATGGAACAGGACTTTGTAAAATCTATTAATCAATTTAGCAAAGCTCAAATCATTGAGCAATTTGGCGAGCCAGCAAAAGCCGATGATGTAAAAGTAAAGGGTAGTGGTAAAGTAGTTGCCTCAATCTGGTTGTATCATTTCATCAACACTGCCGCTGACGGCACCTACTACGAAACTACCGAGTTAGATTTCATTGATGATAAAGTGGTGATGGTGGCCTTCCTCAACAACGATGGTAGCGAAGGCCCTGAATCTGGCCAGCAATATGAAGTGCCAGCAAAATAACGCCTGATACTTAGTAAAAAAGCGCCTGTAACGGCGCTTTTTTCTTTTGCATGATGCAATAAATTTGTATTGGTTATTTTTTCAAAGCATCGCGAATTTCACGTAGCAGAATGATGTCTTCCGCTGTGGGTGCTGGCGCAGGGGCAGGCTCGGCTTTCTTTAAACGATTCATTTGTTTAACCAACATAAAAATCACAAATGCCAAAATAATGAAATTAATGACGATCGTTAAGAAGTTACCATAAGCTAACATCGGCACACCTGCCTGTTTTAACGCTGCATAAGTGCCCGCATTACCTTCTGGTATTGCAGCTAAAGCGATAAACATATTACTAAAATCTACATTACCCACTATTTTTCCAATCAGCGGCATAATGATATCGCCAACTAAAGAATCAACAATCTTTCCGAATGCAGCGCCAATAATGACACCTACTGCTAAATCCATGACATTGCCTTTTAAAGCAAACTGTTTAAATTCTGACGCGATACTCATGCATTTCTCCATGTCTTTAAAATTGATAGGGTACACTCCCCATGTCATTGGGCGTGATTAACGTAAATATTACTACGAGCGAATGAAATATATGTCTTATCAAGTGAACATGTCAATCAAAGCTAACATACACAATACAATTTACACGTTAATTTTTGTTATCTAGTACAGTAACAAGCTACAATTCGCAGCATGTTACCGCTAATCTTCACCCCTACCATTAAAACAGTCATCACTTTTGCACTCGGCGCTTTTGCGGTGCTGGGCTTTGCACCTTATTACTTGTACCCTACCAGCATATTGTCGTTGATTGGTGTTGTTTACTTTATTGCAACAATTGACTCAGCTAAATCTGCCGCAATGACCGGCTTTACATATGGCCTAGGCTTATTTAGCGTTGGTATTTATTGGATCTATATCAGTTTACATACCTACGGCGGCATGCCGAGTGTGATGGCAGCCTTTTCCACGTTGGTATTAGCTGCATTTTTGGCGTTATTCCCTGCGCTCGTCGGAGCGATGAGTAAGAAGCTAGGAAAACAGCCAACAACCATCGCTATTACGATTGCTGTGTTTTGGGCACTTACGGACTGGATTAGGAGCTGGATATTCACTGGGTTTCCGTGGCTCACGATAGGTTATAGCCAAGTGCCAACAAGCCCGCTAGCAGGCTATATGCCGATTATTGGCGTATATGGAGTGACTTTTATTACAGTGCTAATTGCCAGCCTGATTGGCATTTGGCTTGCTTACCGCCCCCAAGCAACAGCTTGGCGACGTGGTGCGATGACAAGTATTTTAGTCATTATCGTCACCGGCTATGGGCTAAAACAGATTGAATGGACAACGCCAGTTGGCAAACCGCTCAGCGTGAGTCTGCTACAAGGCAATATTGAACAAAACCTGAAATGGGTTCCAGAGCTAGCAGAACATACCATGCAACAATATTTGTCCATGGTAGAACAGAGTCGCGCCCAACTGATCGTGTTACCAGAAACCGCACTGCCAGTCATTGCAAGTGAGATTGCAGACCAATTAAAAGCAAGACTAACCGCACACGCTCGTCAAAACCAAGGCAACATTTTGGTGGGTATGATAGAACGTGAAAATGGCGAATACTTTAATAGCGTACTGAGTTATGGTAGTGAGCAAACACTGACTTATCGCAAATCACACTTGGTACCTTTTGGGGAGTTTATTCCACTCAAGGTCGCATTTGGCTGGATATACCGTGACTGGCTGAATATGCCATTAAGCGATATATCGCGAGGTGATCAATATCAGTTGCCGATGAACGTAGCTGGTGAAAAAGTAGCCGTCAATATTTGTTATGAAGACGTATTTGGTGAGGAAATCATACGCCAGCTGCCGACGGCCTCGCTCTTGGTCAATGTGAGTAACGACGCATGGTATGGTGAATCTTACGCAGCAGATCAGCATTTACAATTTTCGCAAGCACGCGCACTGGAAACCGGGCGCATGATGCTGCGCGCCACCAATACGGGCGCCACCGCAATTATTGACCATAAAGGCTACCTAACCGCCCATGCGCCACACTTTGTGCAAACCTCACTGGATGGATACGCCCAGGGCTACACTGGCACAACCCCTTATGTATATTGGGGTAACTGGCTATTCTTGAGTCTATGTTTAGGCTTATTAATATGGTTATGGCAGCGTAAGCGAATGTCATCAAGATAAAACCTATTGCAAGATTACAAAACCAAGTAAAATTGCACTTTTCGCCAATTTCAATAAACACATCATGGCTTTAACATTTCAAGAGATTATTCTCACCCTACAAAAATACTGGAGCGACAAAGGCTGTGCGCTTCTGCAATCTTACGACATGGAAGTTGGCGCAGGCACCTCGCACACGGCTACCTTTTTGCGCTCATTAGGCCCTGAGCCTTGGAAAGCCGCTTACGTGCAGCCTAGCCGCCGCCCTAAAGATGGTCGTTATGGCGAAAACCCAAACCGTTTACAGCATTACTATCAGTTTCAAGTGGTATTAAAACCTGCTCCGGCAGATATCTTGGAACTATATCTAGGCTCACTGGAAGCACTAGGTTTTGACCTCAAACAAAATGACATCCGCTTTGTAGAAGACGACTGGGAAAACCCAACCCTAGGCGCATGGGGCTTAGGCTGGGAAGTCTGGCTGAACGGTATGGAAGTTACACAGTTTACTTACTTCCAACAGGTAGGCGGCATAGACTGCAAACCGATTACTGGTGAAATCACCTACGGCTTAGAGCGTTTGGCTATGTACTTACAAGGCGTAGAAAACGTGTACGACCTGACTTGGACGGTTGATGCTAACGGTAAAGCATTAACTTATGGTGATGTATACCTGCAAAACGAACAAGAGCAAAGTGCCTACAACTTTGAGCACTCCGATGCTGACTTCTTATTTACCGCGTTCAATGCGCATGAAAAACAAGCCAAACATTTGATGGACAACCAATTAGCGCTACCGGCTTACGAACAAGTGCTAAAAGCAGCCCATACCTTTAACTTACTTGATGCACGCGGTGCAATTTCTGTTACCGAGCGCGCAGGCTACATTGGCCGCATCCGCAACTTAGCACGCTCTGTTGCTGCCAGCTACCTGGATAGCCGCGCTAGACTTGGCTTCCCTATGGCGCCAAAAGATTGGGCCGATGAAGTACTCGCCAAGCTCGATAAAGAGAAACAAGAAAAAGATAAGAAGGTTGCTTAAATCATGTCACAACAAAACTTACTTGTAGAATTATTTGTAGAAGAACTACCGCCAAAAGCACTAAAAAAACTAGGCGATGCATTTAGCAACACATTATTTGAATCCTTAAAGCTTCAAGGATTATCTGCCGAAAATTCAGTCGTGACTTCGTTTGCAACACCGCGCCGCTTAGCCGCACATATCACGGCTATTTCAGCCCAAGCAAAAGACAAACAAATCTCGCAAAAACTCATGCCGGTAAGCGTAGGCTTGGATGCCAATGGCAACGCTACTCCTGCTTTGATTAAGCGCCTAAATGGCATGGGCTTAGATGAAAGCGCCGTGTCACAACTCACCAAGCAAATGGATGGTAAAAACGAGGCCTTATTCTTAGAAGTGACGCAAAAAGGCGCAGTGCTTAACGATGGTTTGCAAAAAGCGATTGAAGAAGCGATCCAAAAACTGCCTATTCCGAAAGTGATGACTTACCAGTTAGCTGATGGCTGGAGCAGTGTGAATTTTGTGCGCCCAGCGCATGGCTTAATCGCCTTACATGGCAGCGATATTGTTGCCACTAGCGCATTAGGCCTTAATGCTGGCAACCAAACACAAGGTCACCGCTTTGAGGCCGCTTCAGCTAATGTGGTGATTAAAAACGCAGACAGTTACGCAGAGCAACTCAAAACAGAAGGCGCAGTGATTGCCAGTTTTGCTGAGCGCCGTGCAGAAATCGTGCGCCAACTAACGGCAGCAGCATCCAAACAAGGCTTAAAACCGATTGACGATGATGCATTACTCGATGAAGTCACGGCATTAGTAGAGCGACCAAACGTATTGCTTGGTCAGTTTGAAGAAGTGTATTTAGAAGTACCGCAAGAGTGCTTGATTCTGACGATGAAAGCGAATCAAAAGTACTTCCCGTTACTTGACAGCAACAATAAACTAACTAATAAGTTTTTGATTGTCTCTAACATTTGTCCGGCTGACCCATCAGCAGTGATTGGCGGTAACGAACGCGTGGTACGTCCACGCTTGGCAGACGCTAAGTTCTTCTTTGATCAAGACCGTAAAAAAACGCTGGAGTCACGCATTAGCAGCTTGGAAAAAGTGGTTTATCACAACAAGCTAGGCTCACAAGGTCAGCGTAGCCAACGTGTTGTGGCAATTGCTAGCGCCATTGGCAAACAATTAGGTGGTACCGAATTAGCGGCAAAAGCGGCCCTCGCTGCGCAACTGTCAAAAACTGACTTAATTACTGATATGGTAGGCGAGTTCCCAGAGCTGCAAGGTATCATGGGCCGTTACTATGCACAACACGAGGGCTTGGATAACGACGTTGCTTTCGCGATTGAAGATCACTACAAACCACGCTTTGCGGGCGATGACTTGCCGCGCAACCAAGTGGGCATTACCGTAGCATTAGCAGACAAACTGGAAACCCTAGTGGGTTTATTCAGTATTGGCGAAAAACCGACTGGCGACAAAGACCCGTTTGCCTTGCGTAGACAAGCACTTGGTATTATTCGCATGCTGATTGAAAGTAAACTACCACTAGCGTTTGAACAATTGATACATGATGTGCTAGCAGCATTTGAGCATGATGCAGCGAACACTGCGGCTACCGTGCAAGCAATCAAAGAGTTCTGCTTTGACCGCCTGAGTGTTAACTTACGCGAAAATGGCGCGACTGCACAAGAAGTAGATGCCGTGCTGTCACTTGACCCTGCACTACTGAGTGAAATCCCTCAGCGCCTAGCTGCTGTACGCACGTTCTCAGAACTTGCTGAAGCGCCTGCTTTAGCCGCAGCAAACAAGCGTGTTAGCAATATCCTGAAAAAGGTGGAAGGTGAGATTCAAGCACAGGTCAATGTAAGCTTGCTACAAGAGCCTGCTGAAATTGCACTGAATAATGCACTGATTGCAGTTAAGCCAGAGGCTGATAAACAGTTTGAAAACAGCGACTACACCAGTTCATTAAAAGCGCTGGCTGCGTTAAAAGCACCGGTGGATGATTTTTTCGACAACGTGATGGTGAATGCGGAAGATGCAGCGCTCAAGGCGAATCGTTTGGGCTTGCTGGCAACACTGCACCAAACCATGAACCGCGTTGCAGACTTATCTAAACTAGCAGGTTAATCATCAATGCAGCATGAGGCCAACATTAAGACTTCATTCCATGAAATGCATCTTAAGGTCATACCCATGCGCGCCACTCAAATAGGATTGATTCGCTTATGAAATTAGTGATACTAGATCGCGATGGCGTGATAAACCAAGACTCTGCCAATTTCATTAAAAACCCAAATGAGTGGATTGCAATCCCCGGTAGCCTCGAGGCAATTGCACTACTGAACCAATCAGGATTCAGAGTAGTCGTTGCCACCAACCAATCTGGCGTGAGTCGTGGTTTATTTGATATGGCTACGCTCAATAGTATTCATGACAAAATGCACCGCGAGCTGGCATTGGTTGGCGGGCGTATTGATGCCGTATTTTACTGCCCACACTCTGCAGATGACAATTGCAACTGCCGTAAACCAAAAACTGGCATGATTAAGGAAATTGGCAAACGGTTCTCTGTAAACCTCAGTCAGGTATGCGGTGTTGGTGACGCATTACGCGATTTACAGGCTTTTGCAAACGCGGGCTGTCAACCTGTTTTAGTGCGTACGGGCAAAGGTGAGTCCACGCTAAGTGCTGGTGAGTTACCAGCCAACACCAGCGTATTTGCCGATTTAAGTGAAGCGGCACAATATATCATTGCAGAAAATAACTAAAATTTAAGAACAACCTTTTAGAATCCATCATCCATGTTGCTGTTACGCTCTACGCTATTTCTACTTGGGCAGGTCATTACCGCACCGATTTTCACATTGGTTGCCTTGCTCTCGCTACCATTGCCTCCAGTGACCCGTAATGTGTTAATTTCTGGCTGGGCGCGCAGCATGATTTGGTGGTTGCGCATTACCTGTAATATCCGCCATGAAATTCATGGCATAGAAAACATTCCCACCACACCGAGCATCATTCTGGCAAAGCATCAATCGGCCTGGGAAACCTTAGCGTTTCAGGCTATTTTCCCTACGCAAGTTTATGTGCTTAAACGCGAATTATTGTGGATTCCCATCTTCGGCTGGGGCTTGGCCATGTCCTCACCGATTGCGATTGACCGCAGTGCCGGACGCGAGGCACTGAAAAAACTTGTAGCTCAAGGTAAAGATCGCTTAGCCAAAGGCTTATGGGTCGTGATTTTTCCTGAAGGCACACGTAAAGCACCCGGTGAGCGTGGTAAATACCACATTGGTGGTGCATGGCTGGCAAGCCATACCGAAACCCAAGTCGTCCCTGTGGCGCACAACGCAGGCAAGTTTTGGGCGAAAAACTCATTCATCAAAAAGCCGGGCGTGATCCAGGTACACATCGGCACACCAATACCAACGGCTAACGTTAAAACTGATGCATTAAACAGCCAAGTTGAGCATTGGATTGAATCTGAAATGGCTACCCTGAACTAATGAATCACAGCATTCAACTGCCCTCTGGCGAGAAAATTCATTATATATTGGAGCGTAGACAGCGCCGTACTGTTGGGCTAAAAATCACCCAAGAAGGCCTCATTGTCCATGCGCCCAAGCGCATCGCTCAGGGGTACTTAGAAAGCCTAATCGCTGAGAAAGCCAATTGGATACTTAAGAAATTAGAAGCACGCATTGCCAACCAACAACCAGCAATGCAGTGGCAAAACGGTGATCAGTTACTACTTTTAGGCAATACCATCACCTTAGTCACTAAACAGGATAATCGCTCTAGGGCGATTGAATATACCCCAGGCTTTTTGCAACTAGCGATGCCTAATCACGATGAGCCCAGCGCTGTCGCCAGAAAAGTATTGCAATGGTATAAGAAACAAGCGCTTAATGACTTTTCCCGGCGGCTATCACTTTTTGCGACCAAGTTGGGGGTGCCAACACCCGCGTTATTTTTATCCAATGCTCGGTCTCGCTGGGGTAGTTGCAACTCAAAAAAAGAGATTCGACTCAATTGGCGCCTCTTGCAGGCACCGCCGCACATCATCAATTACGTGGTATGCCATGAACTGGCGCATCTAAAAGAGATGAATCACTCTGCCAATTTCTGGGCCGTCGTTGCTAGCATTTTCCCTGAATACAAAGCCGCAGAAAAAGAACTCAAAACTTGGTCACCCAAACTACACGTCATTTAGTCAAACGAGCTGGTTAACCATGCTGAAGTTAAGACTATTTTTGAGTTACAGCAATTTCTGAATATCACTCGCAATCATTTCTGGCTTGGTGCCATAATCCACGTACAGGCGAATTTTTCCAGTTTTATCAAACACATACAAACCAGCACTATGGTCTATGGTGTAACCGCTACGCCCTTTGTTTTCTACTTTGGCAGCAAAAATCTTAAAATCTTTAAGCACAGCAGCCGTTTGCTCTTTCGTGCCATACAATCCGACAAAACTAGGGTCAAAAGCAGGTACAAATTGCGCCAAAATAGCCTGCGTATCACGCTCTGGGTCTAGCGTTACAAATAGCACCTGCAACTCTTCGGCTTTTGCACCAAGTAGCTTCTTGCTTTGCTTCATATCGTTTAATGTGGTGGGACAAACATCCGGGCAATGCGTATACCCAAAAAACAATGCCACAACTTTGCCTTTAAAGTCATCTAATGATCTGGGCTTACCCGTGTGGTCAGTCAAATGTAGTGTATTACCAAAGTCCACCCCGGTAATGTCTGTTGTATTAAAGTTTTGTCCGTTATTAGCAGGACTACAAGCCACCAATCCCGCCAACAATAGTATTAAGAATAGCAATCTTATGGGTTTATTCACTTTGTCACACCTTAACTAGCATCATAAATAGATAAAGATTCTACCATGCACAATAAATTCAACATGTTGCATGATAAATTTATCTACAAAACAGAGAAATTACTGCAAACCGAGTGCGCACTCGTTTACAATATTACTTTTGCAAAACTTCAAGCATTTTAAGGACTCAGCATGGCTAACCCTGCAGCAACTTCTGGCGGTATGGCAGACCGCGACGGCGTAATTTGGTATGACGGTAAAATGGTGAACTGGCGTGATGCCACCACCCACGTTTTAACACACACATTGCACTACGGCATGGGCGTGTTTGAAGGTGTACGCGCCTACAAAACAGACAAAGGCACTGCAATTTTCCGCTTGAAAGAGCATACAGACAGATTATTCCGCTCTGCACATATCTTAGGCATGAAAATGCCTTACAGCAAAGAAGAACTGATTGAAGCACAAAAAGCTGCGGTTCGTGATAACAACCTAGAGTCAGCTTACATGCGCCCAATGGCATTCTATGGTGCTGAAGCCATGGGTATTTCCGCAAAAACATTATCAACCCACGTAATTGTTGCTGCCTGGAAATGGGGCGCATACATGGGTCAAGATGCGTTAGATAACGGCATTCGCGTAAAAACATCATCGTTCTCACGTCATCACGTGAATATTACGATGTGTAAAGCCAAAGCAAACGGCAACTACATGAACAGCATTTTGGCACACCAAG
>CAZZDN010000025.1:0-19231 GCA_964652655.1 uncultured Methylotenera sp. | reverse complement strand
TTATTTGAAGCTGAAAGTATATAACACATCGACGGCACTTTCATTGCCTGCTTCGGCACGAAGCGCCCAGCGTGGCGTGAGATTGAAGGTGAGTCTCGCAATATCTTGCAGGCCGCTAACGCTTTTTGCGTAGCTTAGGTAGAGCTGTGAGCTTAGCCGTTTGCCTAGCGTGACAGAGGCATTTTCTGCATCGCCACCAGCGAAGCTGAACTCATCTAGCCCTGCTGCGCGTGCTATTTGGCTTTGCAGTGGCACAGATTGCCCTTGTGAGAAGAGTGCACCTGCGGCTAGCGATAGCATTGCAAAATCATTCTTACCCGCTTGCTCTGTACCGTGACCCAGCACTAGCCAAGCGAGTTTGTCGGTATCTGGGACGTTAGGGTCTGAGACGAGTTTGACCACTGGGATAGTGGCGCTGCCAGTGATTTCAACCCCTGCATTGACTGGCTTGCTGTTACGCATGGCACGGATATTTAAGCCAGGGTTATCCATCGGACCACTAAAACTCAGAATGCCTCGCTCTATGTTCAGTATTTGACCATAAGCCATGAATGTGCCTTTTTTGACGTTGATACTACCTTCTGTGTAAGGTCGATATTCGGTAAGGCCTATCAGGGTCAATCCACCTGCGAGCTGAGCATCTAGGCCTCGCCCACGTAGATTAAAATCATCCCCCAAGTTAATACGCAAGCCATTGAGTAGCACTTGTACGGATGCTGCTTTTTCAACTGTGGTTTCTCCCAAAATAACAACGTCATCACCCAATGTCGGTGTATCTTCTTGCGCAAGTTCGATTAAGCCTTTGTTGACAGTAAAATCGCCCGAAATATTCAGTAAGCGATCAGCAAGCACAGTTTTACCAGCGCCACTTAGGATAAGTAGGCGGTCTGCTCTTGAAAGTAATGTGAATTGGTCTGCTGTCCAGTTAAGATCCAATGTTGCTTGGCCTTGTTGCAGTTTTAACCATCCCTCAGCATTCAGGTTCCCCGTGCCGCCTTGCCACTGCATTTTTTGAATATGTAATTGGTTATCTTCAAAACGCGCTTGAATTTGACCATGAGATAATTGGATACCTTCAGAAGGTAGATGGAAACTGATGTTATTTCCGTTAATTGAACCAACTAAGTTGGGTTGTGCGATTGTGCCGTCTGCATTAGCTGCTAGGATGAATTGACCATCAAGGTCGGCATCTAGCATGGATGAAGACATTGGTACCCAAAGTAGGGTGTTAATATTCGCTTTGCTGCTTAATTTGAGTGGTGCGTCATTGAGCACACTAAATCCTGCGTCAGTTTTGGTGAGTTGCGTTGCAATTTCGGCATTCAGTTGGCCAAGGTTTGTTCCATCCAAATTAAGTTTAGCGGTTAGCTTGTTGTTGATAACGTTAAGCTCTATTTTTGATTCAGATAAGCCTAATGGTAATAATGTGCCATCTGGTTTGCTTAATGTAATGTCGCCACCTTCTCGCCATATACTAAAATGTGCGTTGATCGTGTCTTTAGCTTCAAGTGACCATTGCCCAGAAAATGCGGTGCTGCTACTTAGCGCATTCGGCAGTTGCAAGAAACTTGCTGGCAGGTCATCTAACATCACTTTTTCTAATTGGCCCGTGCTTTTTAATAAGCCAGTGCCAACATGCAGTTGTTCGATATTAATATTGCCAGTTTTTAGTAAAAGTCGTGCTTGTTTGATGGATAACTGCGATGAGTTTGCACTCAGTGTGGCTGGCGCATTAAGCTTAATTGGCATTATCCCTGTTAAATCAAGTTGTTGTAGCAAGCCTAGCCATTGTTTTTTTGCAGTAGTTGCGTCTGGTTGAACCCCACCTTTGAGTTTGGATTGTAGTTTGTATTCTTTGTTTTCAGCCGTGATGCTGATGGTGTGGTCAGACTGTTGACCAATCAGTGAAAGCTTAGCGTTAATAGGCGGATGGTTTCCGGATTCGATAGCGCTTGCTGCAATATCAGCGGTAATATTGCCATTTTCACGCGTTTCGATGCCTCCATCCGCTGTTATGTTCCCAATTTTTAGGTTTTCAGATAAGCGTAGCTGTTCTGCAAGCAAGTGAAATGTCGCTGATGGTTGGTGAATGGCACCCTCTATCACACCGCTAGCATTGAGTTTTCCAGCATAAGACTGGTCAAACTTGCTTAAGTCAGGTAAATCAGCTTGCCAAGCTAGCTGTATTTTCTCTGTATTGATGTTGCCTGTCCCTTTAATGTGGTTGTCAGCCAGGCTCATGACAAACGAGAGTTGCGCTAGTGCGTTGTTATTGATTAGTGCATTGAGTGTGCCTGATACAGGCTGTTGCTGCCAAACGCTATCGTGCACTGTGATGGCTAGTTTGGCATTGGGTGATGGCTTGAGCGTACCTTCCAAATTTAAATCTAAATTAAGTCTGGCATCTGGGTATGTGCCTAACCGTGCTGGTTCTAGTGCTATCAATTGACCTCGCACTTGCATAGCGTAATCATGGTTTAGTGCTAGTTGTGCATCGATAATCAGCTGTGCAGCGGTTTGCTTAGTATTTGATTTTGTGAGTATGATTGTTTCGCCATCCTTCGCCAGCCATGAGGTTGACTGCAAGTGTAAAGTGTTGAGATCCCCACCGAGTTGTACTTTGATGTCATACGGATACTCAGCCTGAACTTTTTTCAGTGAAATGTCGCCAGTAAGTTTAAATGGCCTAGTCGTCGCCATGTTGAGATGCGCTGAAGTTTCCCCCCAAGGGGTGCTGGCGTGGGATAGGTTCAATTTAAGCGTGTTTGCATCACCCTCAAAGCTCAGTGTTACGTTCTGCAGGGTTTGGCGTTCATCTTGATTGATGATGATTACCTCGCTGATTTCAGACTGTAGTATAGAAATTGGGAGTGGTAGATTGATGCGCTTAGGCAGTGATGATGGCTCAGATTCGCTATCACTTTTTTTAATGGTGATAGTGAGGCGCTTAGCTTTGAGTTGTTCCACGACTAATTTTCCATCACCAAAGGGAGATAGTTGCCAGCGAGCGCTCAGTTTCTCTAGTTTTAAGTGGATGTTATCTAAATCATGACTGAAGCTATCTAAGCTGGAACTGACGCTAATAGGCATCTCGCTATGCGCAGGTGAAAACAGCAATAAAGTGATGCTCAGTAGCAATAGATGTAAGTAACTGCGTAGCATTAGAATGTCACTCCAATATTAAAGTGCATGCGGTACTCATCAGTTTCTTGTCCATAGGCAATATCTGCGCCGATAGGGCCTACAGGACTTTTCCATCTGGCGCCCAAACCATATCCATACACGGGCTTTAGATCTTTGATGGTATTTGCCGCATTACCAAAGTCGGTGAAAATGGCGGCTCCCCATTCCGGCGTTAACCATTGAATGATTTCGATGCTTCCTGTGGTGAGGTAGCGCCCGCCTACAGTGGCATCTCCTTCAGTGACCCCTAAACTCTGAAAGCCATAGCCGCGCACTGATTGGTCTCCACCAGCACGAAAAAGAAAGGTCGCTGGTGCACTGTTTTTACCCTGTACCATGCCTAGTTCAGCGCGGGCAATTAATTGCGTACTTTTGGTGATTGGGTAATAGGCTTGGGTTTTAAAGTAGCTTTGTAAGAACGTGCCACTAGATAGCGATGCCAAAGGCGCGCCGTTAAACTGCGCGTTAAATAAATAACCGCGAGTCGGGTTTAGGTTGTTATCAGTGCGCCGAAGGATGATGCCATAACCCAGGGTGGCAGCGTAACTGTCTGAGGAGTCTGCGCTATCTAGATTGACGTGCTCAGCTAACAGGTTAGCGCCGATATATTGTTCACGTCTCAAGTTGCCCCATGCGCGCTTAACGCCTGCTTGAGTGACGGTCGTTGTTTGTCCTTCAATCTCTGTACGGGTAGTGGCTGCATTCGCACTGTCACGGTAGCCATTTTCAGTGGTTGGTAAACGAATCGTGCCAGAGATGGATTGTAATTTTTGTTCTAATCTTAGGCTCGATGTCATGCGCCAGTTTCGATTAAATAAGTTTAAGTGGTCTACCGTCAGTTGCGTTCTTACACCTGTGTTGGTACTAAAACCTGCCCCAGTGCTTAGTTTAATTGCTTGATTTTCTTGTACTTTTACTTTAATTGGTGCCAGATTGTTTTGTTCTGATGCGGTTTTGGCATCTGAAGTGACCTCTACCATGCGGAAATAACCGCTTTCTTGTAAACGCGTTTGAAACGTGAGGAGCTGTGATTGGCTATAAACTGCATTCGGCTTAATTGGATTTAAGTTGTGAATGATACTTTCAGGGTAACGCTCCAATCCCTCAATCACTAGCTCGCCAAAGTGTATTGTATTGCCACTGTCGATACTGATTTCTAACGCGGCTGTTTGTTGGTTGCTATCAATCGCTGCTTTGCTACTAGTAATGTTGGCATTTGGATAACGACTCACAAGCAATTTGGTCAGTAAGCTACGTTTGGCCTCGGCCCAAGCCGTTTGCGTGAAGGTCATGCTAGGTTTTAGTAGCCATTCATCACGCAGTTGCTGTTGATTGGGTGCTGTTTTATCGGATTGTTGCGCAATGTCGCCAGTGAATGTGATTTTTACGCTATCGATTAGTGTGGGGTTGCCTTCTTCAATTGTAAACTGGGCAATATGTTGGCTATCGTTCTCTGTGGTTTTAAGATTGATACTAGGAGAAAAGTAACCTTCTGTCGTGAGTAGCGCTTTGATTTGCTTAGGTGCTTCAGTCGATAAGCGCTTCCATTCGCTAGGCGACATGCGTGGATTAGTGCGCCACTTGATAATATCCAGATGATTTTCTAACAGGGTCTTGAGAGGGCTGGGTGCTTCGATTTCCACTTGGTAGCTCGCGTTATCTGCATGCGCGAGCACCCCCCAACACAACAAGACTAGGCAGATGATCAGGCTTCTAGTCAAATTCGGAAGCCTTTTTATCGTGGATAGTTACATACATTTAAACTCACTTTATCGTTTTGACAAGCTCCGCCGCTTTGCCTGTGTAGCTTGCAGGCGTCATTGCCAATAACGCTTGTTTCGCCTCTGCCGGAATAGCTAGCTCACTGATGAATGCGTGTAGTGATGCTTGGTTGATGCCACCTTTGCCACGCGTTAGCTCTTTTAGCTGCTCATACGGATTCTCAATACCATAACGACGCATTACCGTTTGAATTGGTTCCGCCAATACTTCCCAACTATTATTTAAGTCCTCTTCTAAGCGAGCAGGATTGACTTCAAGTTTATTCAAGCCGCGTAAGCAAGAATCATAACCTAGCAAGGTGTATCCAAAAGCGACACCCATATTACGCAATACGGTAGAGTCAGTTAAATCGCGCTGCCAGCGTGAAATTGGTAGCTTTTCAGCCAAGTGGCGCAATACTGCATTAGCTAAGCCTAAGTTACCTTCACTGTTTTCAAAGTCAATCGGGTTCACTTTGTGCGGCATGGTAGATGAGCCGATTTCGCCAGCTTTCACTTTTTGTTTGAAGTAGCCCACCGAGATATAACCCCAGATGTCGCGGTTAATATCAATCAAAATAGTATTGATGCGGGCTAAGGTGTCGTATAGCTCTGCCATGTAATCATGTGGCTCGATTTGTATCGTCATTGGGTTGTAAGTTAGGCCCAGTGAAGTCACAAAACGTTTTGCAAAGCTTTCCCAATCAAAAGTTGGGTATGCAGATAAGTGTGCATTAAAGTTACCCACTGCGCCGTTGATTTTGCCAAGAATTTCATTGTTAACCAATTGTTTTTGCTGACGTTGTAAACGGTAAACCACGTTTGCCAGTTCTTTACCCATCGTCGTTGGAGATGCAGTCTGGCCGTGGGTGCGCGACAACATTGGTTGGTCAGCTAATTGCTCTGCTAATTCGGTTAAACGTGCAATAAGATTATTTAAGAATGGTAGCATTACGCTGTCACGCGCTGACTTGAGCATCAAACCGTGTGATAAGTTGTTGATGTCCTCAGAAGTACAGGCGAAGTGAATAAACTCACTGGCTTTTTTTACTTCAGCGTTGCCATCAAATTTCTCTTTTAGCCAGTATTCCAGCGCTTTCACATCATGGTTAGTGCGCGCTTCAATCGCCTTCACTTGTGACGCATCTGCTTCACTGAAATTGCTAATCGCAGCATCTAACTCTTGGATAGTTTCTGCGCTAAAAGGCGCAATTTCTGCCAACTCTGGCGCGCCAGCTAATGCCTTCAACCACTCGACCTCTACCCACGCGCGGTGTTTAATCAGCGCATATTCACTAAAGTAAGGACGTAAAGCGTCCAATTTAGATTGGTAACGGCCATCAAGAGGAGAGAGTGCATTTAGTGTGGTAAGTGACATAGCAAAAAGAATATTGAGCGTTTTATAAAAGCGCTATTTTACCTGACTAGTCGAGACGGGCAAAAAGTTTTTATTTTTACATCAATTGATTAGTGTGTAGGGAGGTTTTTTATATTTCATACATTTATCATCTGGTTCTCATATCAATGGTAGAGAAGGCATGTAAACTTCGGTCTATAATTGAGTCAACTTCAATCAGCCCTTACGCTTAAACTCATGCCTCAAGAAAAACTTGGTCAATTACATCCTTCATGGCAAGCAGTAATTGGTGATGAACTGGATAAACCTTACATGCAGGCACTGCGTGCTTTTTTATTACAGGAAAAAGCGGCAGGTAAAACCATATTTCCACCTAGCCCATTGATTTTTAATGCGTTTAACCATACGCCGTTTGACAAGGTGCGTGTAGTGATTATTGGGCAGGATCCTTACCACGGGGTGGGTCAGGCACATGGGTTGAGTTTCTCAGTACCTGAAGGCGTAGCGTTACCGCCCTCATTGCTCAATATCTTTAAGGAAATTGAAAATGACTTGGGCATTAAAATGCGCGGTAAAGGCGATTTAACAGCTTGGGCAAACCAAGGCGTGCTCTTACTAAATGCTACCTTGACGGTAGAAATGGCCAATGCAGGATCGCATCAAAAACGCGGCTGGGAAACCTTTACTGACGCGGCAATTGCTGCTTTAAACTTACATCGGGAAGGCTTGGTGTTTGTACTGTGGGGCAGTTACGCGCAGAAAAAAGGCGAGGTGATCGACCCGAAAAAACATCTGGTGCTGAAATCCGTGCATCCATCGCCGTTGTCAGCACATCGCGGTTTTTTTGGGAATCACCAGTTCTCGCGTATTAATGAATATTTGCAAAAGCGCGGTGAGGCGCCAATTGATTGGCAAGTTTAAGATAGGCGGACAGTCGCACTGTCCGCTTATGTCTTTATAACTCGACTAACCTTGCCAAAGCATATCTACAAACGTATTCACCGGCATGGCTTCTAGCGTTTTTTGCGCTAGGCATAACTCTAAGATTTCTGCCTGTTTCTTCGCATCAAATCTACGTGCTAAATTCACTTTGAATTTTTTCACCAATTCTGGGATGCCTTCGCCACGGCGACGACGGTGGCCGATTGGGTATTCCACAGCGATATTGTCTGATTTGCTGCCATCTTTAAAGAATATTTGAATTGCGTTAGCAATCGAGCGTTTTTCCGGGTCGTGGTAATCCTTGGTATATTCCGCTTTTTCCACACAAGTCATTTTTGCACGAATTGCGTCGATACGTGGGTCTGCTGCCGCTGCGTCTTCATAATCTTGCGCGGTTAAGCTGCCTTTTAATAAACCTACTGCTGCCATGTACTGGATGCAGTGGTCGCGGTCGGCTGGGTTATCCAATGGGCCGGTTTTGTCTATAATACGAATCGCTGACTCGTGTGTGGTAATCACGATTTTGTCGATGTTATTGATTTGTTCCAGCGTTTGTAGTTTGCTACCAACTTGTGCGTTTAATTGGAATGCACATTCAACCGCAGTTTGCGCGTGGAATTCAGCTGGGAACGAGATTTTGAATAGTACTTGCTCCATGACGTATGAGCCATAATCGCGTTGGAATTTGAACGCATTGCCCTTGAATAACACGTCGTAGAAGCCCCATGTTTTTGCAGTGAGTGCTGATGGGTAGCCCATTTCGCCTTGCATGGTCATCCACGCTAAACGAACTGCTCTGGAGGTTGCATCGCCTGCCGCCCAAGATTTGCGTGAGCCGGTGTTTGGTGAGTGGCGGTAAGTACGTAAGCTTTGGCCATCCACAAATGCGTTAGAAACGGCGTTGATAATGTCTTCTTTATTGCCACCCAGTAGTTTGGTCACTACAGCAGTTGAAGCGATTTTTACTAAAATCACATGGTCTAAACCCACGCGGTTAAAGCTGTTTTCTAATGCCAACACACCTTGAATCTCGTGTGCTTTAATCATGGCGGTAAGTACATCTTTTACCGTGAGTGGTGTTTTGCCTTCACTAATGTTTTTACGCGACATATAATCTGCCACCGCTAAAATACCACCCAAGTTATCGGATGGGTGACCCCATTCTGCCGCCAGCCATGTGTCGTTAAAGTCTAACCAACGAATCATGGCGCCGATGTTGAATGCGGCAAGGATAGGATCAAGCTGGAAGCTTGTGCCTGGTACTTTTGCGCCATTGGGCACGACAGTGCCTGCAATGACTGGGCCTAGCAGTTTGGTACAGGCTGGGTAATCCAGTGCTTCAAAGCCGCAGCCTAATGTGTCCATCAGGCAATTGCGTGCGGTGTCATAGGCTTCATCGCTATTGATTTCATAGTCTGCCACGTAGTTGGCAATATCAACAATGACTTGGTCTGGTGCGGGACGAACGTTAGAGATGTGCGACGACATATTAAGGACCTTTAAAGTATAAAAATAAATTAATTCAGTGCGCTATTCCCACAGGCCCCATGGGCTTTTAGTATTTCGACTTGGTTATTAAACTTAATTTGTTGTTTAACTTAGTTAATTGATTAACTTAACAAGTCTGAAGTATAAAAAATGGAATCCATTTTAAACGGAGAAAACTAAATGGATTCCGCCTCCGAGGGAATAACGGAGTTAAGGGTTAACGTTGCTCCAGCGGTACATAAGGCCGGTTTTCTGGGCCGGTATATTCCGCATTGGGGCGGATAATCTTGTTATCAATCCGTTGCTCAATCACATGGGCGACCCAGCCTGTAGTGCGAGAAATCACAAAAATCGGGGTAAACATGCCAGTGGGAATACCCATCATGTGATAGCTGGAAGCGCTGTACCAATCCAGGTTCGGGAACATTTTTTTCTCACGCCACATGGTTTCTTCAATGCGCGCAGACACATCAAACAAGGTCATATTGCCGTTGTCTTGGCACAGCTTGCGGCTAACCGCCTTGATGGATTCGTTCCTTGGGTCGGCAATGGTGTACACCGGGTGACCAAAACCAATGATGATTTCTTTACGTGCCATGCGTTGCATGATGTCGGCCTCGGCTTCATCTGCGGTTTTGTAACGTTCGATGATTTCCATCGCGGCTTCGTTTGCACCGCCGTGTTTGGGGCCGCGTAGGGCGCCAATGGCACCGGTAATGCATGAGTACATATCCGATAACGTGCCGGCTACTACACGTGAAGTAAATGTAGAAGCGTTAAACTCGTGTTCTGCATATAGCACCAGTGAGGTGTTCATTGCGCTGATATGTAAGTCAGATGGCTTTTTACCGTGCAATAAATGCAGGAAGTGCGCGGCAATCGAGTCTTCGTCGGTTTCTACCTCGATGCGTTTTTGATTGTGGCTAAAGTGGTACCAGTAAATCAAAATAGAGCCAAAGCAGGCAATCAGCCTATCCCCTAGGTCTTTTGCGCCTTCGGTGTTGCGGTCGCTTGCTTCAGGCTCTAGTGTACCTAGCATCGAGCAGCCGGTCCGCATCACGTCCATGGGGTGCGCATTGGCTGGAATCTGCTCTAACACCTTTTTGAGGGCGTCAGGCAGGCCGCGTAGCTTTTTGAGCTTTTGATGATAAGCGGTGAGTTGAGCCGGGGTGGGCAGCTCGCCGTGAATCAGCAAATGTGCGACTTCTTCAAATGTGGCATGTTTTGCCAGTTCAATAATGTCATAGCCACGGTAATGTAAATCATTACCGGTATGGCCAACTGTACAGATCGCAGTGGTGCCGGCTGAGATGCCAGCTAACGCTACGCCTTTTTTCTTTTTAGGTTCGTGAGTAGTGGCAGCTTGAGTAGTGGTAGGTTGTGTCATGCTACTTTTCTCCCTTAAATAATGCGTCTAACTTTTGCTCGTAAGCGTGATAGTTCAGGTGCTCATACAGCGCTGCACGCGTTTGCATGGTGTTGACCACATTCGCTTGTGTGCCGTCTTTGCGTACAGCTTGGTAGACGTTAAGTGCAGCCTGGTTCATCGCCCTAAATGCTGAAAGCGGGTATAGCACCATGCTGACATGCGCGCTACGTAACTCATCTACAGTAAATAATGGGGTGCTGCCAAATTCGGTAATGTTCGCAAGCACCGGCACTTTGACTGCATCGGCAAACTGTTGATACATGCCAAGCTCAGTAATCGCCTCAGGGAAAATCATATCTGCACCAGCTTCTACACAGGCGCATGCTCTGTCAATTGCAGATTGCAGGCCTTCTACAGCCAGTGCATCGGTTCGCGCCATAATCACAAAATCTGGGTCAGTTTTTGCATCCACTGCAGCTTTAATGCGGTCGACCATTTCTGCTTGGCTGACAATCGCTTTGTTAGGACGGTGGCCGCAACGTTTGGCTTGTACTTGGTCTTCAATATGCACTGCACCTGCGCCAGCTTTAATGATGCTTTTGATACTGCGTGCGATGTTGAACGCACCACCAAAACCGGTATCGATATCCACTAATAACGGTGTTTCTGTGACATCGGTGATTCTGCGTACGTCAATTAGCACATCTTCTAGTGTGGATATACCTAAATCTGGAATACCTAGTGAGCCCGCAGCAACCCCGCCACCAGATAAATATAAAGCTTTGTAACCCGTTTGTGTGGCAAGTAGGGCGTGGTAAGCATTTATGGCGCCGATGATTTGCAAAGGTGATTCGGCATTTAATGCGGCTCTGAAACGGGTACCTGCAGTTGCTTGTTTATTCATGTTGCTGATTTCCTTCAGTTCATCTAATCACGCTGTATTTGGTGTGGCGTGAGGTGGTCAAACCCTAGCCATCAGTATTGAAGCTGATGGTTATCTTGCAAATCTGTAGCGTTTTAATTATTTAAAAAATGCTTCAACGGCCGCAGTTGGAATTTCTACTCTGGTTAATCTTGCTTTTTGCAGCACTTCCCAGAAGTATCGGTAGGTCGCGCGATCATGCAGTTCGCCCGCGTATTGAATTGGTCCCCATTCAGCTTGCTGAGCGGCGAGCAGGATATTCGCTGCATCAATGACCTCATCAAAGTTAGGTTTCATTGCGTCAACAATCGCCTGAATCTGCGTTGGGTAAATGCTCCACATGCGCATAAAGCCAAACTCATTACGTGCCCGGCTGGCGTCGCTCAATGTTGTTTCTACATTTTTTAGATCCAGTGTGACGTTATGTGCGGGTACCACACCGTTAGCAAGTGCTGCTGCAACGACTTCTGATTTTGCGCGCGCTAATAGGCGGTGCTCAAACTGGCCTGGGCTACGCATCGCGCTGGCTGGAATAGCGCCATGATGCGCGCTCACAAAGTCCATCAAACCAAAATCTAACACTTGTAGCCAAGGTAGTGCTGCGATTTCATGCACTTGCTTCAGCGCGCCATGTGTTTCAATCAGAATATGAATAGGAATCACGCGATTGATATGGTTCTGTTTGGCAACAGCTTGCACGTATTCAATCATTTCACGTGCTTGATCGATGCTGGTGCATTTAGGAATGGTGATATAAGTCAGTACGTTGCCTGCATCGGCCACCAAAATGTCGATATCTAGTTTCCATGCAGGGTGTGTGTAATCATGAATCCGTGCCCCTGCCATTTTGTGTTGATTCGCTTCTGAATTTAATACACGCACAATCATCTCTGCGTGTTCACGTTCTTGCCCAGCGGCTGCACCATCTTCACAGTCGCATGTGATATCAAATACTGGCCCTATGCTGTCTTGTAACGATAATGCTTTTAAAATAAGCTTCTCGCTACCAGCAAAATGCTCACAGGCTGGAATTAGCGGGAATGGTTTTTCTCCCCCAAATAGTGCTTCATTCGGATGTTTTTTATAAGTCACAGCCATTATTTGTTTCCTTTGCGAGGCATGAGTACGGTGTAGTCAAGATCAAGGACCACATTGGGGTGGTAACTATTAAATTGTTTGGTTTCTGTTAACTCAGCAGGGTTCATGTTTTTGATGCCAACCATGCGCAAGCGGAGTGCACCTAGGTCGCTTCTGTTAGGCAGTTCCCAGCAGTCCAGCACTTCAGTGAACGTGTAAATGGTATCGCCGGCAAAGCTCGGGTTGGCGTGGGTGCCTGCATTAATCGCCGCAATACTGATCGCATTTTCCAGACCTTCATAGCTCAATGCGCGACATGCCGAAATGACGATGCCCCCATACACTAGACGTTTGCCAAAGGTAGAGCTTTGCATTAAGTGGGCATCAAAATGTAGGCGTGCGTTATTCTGATATAAGCGCGTTGCCAGCGAATGGTCGCTTTCGTTGATCGTCATGCCAGCAGCGTGGTTGATGCGTTCACCAGCTTGATAGTCTTCCCAGTAGAACTGACCGTTTGTTGCTTGCTGTTCAAACTGATTAGCGATTAAATTTTTAGGTATGCTTAGCTGTTCAGGCGCAACAAATGCAGGTAATTCCGGAATCGTGGTTTCTGGTGCTGGAGCATTGGCGTCTTGTTTGTGTACCATGACCCAACGCACCCAGCTTAACACTGGCTGATTGTGCTGATTCACTGAGGTGGAGCGTACATACACTACACCATTTTTACCGTTGGAGTTCTGTTTGAGTCCAATCACTTGGCTAGATGTGCTCAGTGTGTCACCTACATACACTGGCTTTAAAAAGCGCACGTCTGCGTAGCCTAAGTTGGCTACTGCATTGACAGACACATCAGGAACGGTTTTGCCAAAAGCAATATGAAAGGTGAGTAGATCATCGATAGGCGCTGATTGATAGCCAAGATTTTGCGCAAACGGTTCGCTGCAATGTAATGGGTTGCGGCTACCTGTAAGCGCGATATATAGCGCGACATCTCCCGCGTTAATTGTGCGAGGGGTTGCGTGTTTGATGATTTCATTGAGTCTGAAATGCTCAAAAAATCGCCCTGATGATGTTTTATTGGATTGCATGATGGTCGCCATTTATATGTATTCTTCTTCAAGCTCGACAATTGCTTCATGGAGTTTGATTAAACGCTGAGCCGCCTTAATGTGGTGATGTTCTACTAGCTTATCGTTCACCACCACCGTACCGCGGCCAGCTTCATTCGCTTCTTTTAGTGCCTTGATAATCAGCCTTGCGTTGGCTACCTCAGTTGCCTTAGGTGTATAGGCATCGTTGCAGTAGGCAATTTGCGCTGGATGAACTAGTGACTTTCCATCCAGCCCCATATCTCGACCTATGCGACAGGCATATTCAAAAGAATGCATGTTTTTAAAATCACTAGTGATGCCATCAATAACCGCTTTGCCATAAGCGCGTGCCGCCAAAATCACCAATGATAACGATGTTAATATCGCTACGCGCTCATGGGTGACGTGGGCATGTAGTTGTGAAATAAGATCTGAGGTTGCCATGACGATGCAGATGACGCGATCTGATGCGGCGGCAATTTCTTTTGCATTCAATACAGCAAGTGGGCTTTCTATCATCACCATCATCGGCACGTTGTGTCCGCCAGCTTCATCCAGCAGTTGTTGTGCTTTCAGTACATCCTCGCGAGACTCAATATTAGGAAAAAGAATTGCATCAGCGCCAATATTGGCAACGGCGCGAATATCATCATGGCCCCAAATTGAGTCAAGGTTATTCACACGCACGACAACCTCTCTAGCGCCGTAACCACCTTGTTTGATTGCGGCGACTACGTTCGCTCTCGATTGTTCTTTTGCGTCTACCAAGATAGGGTCGCCCAAATCCAGAATGACAGAATCGGCTGCCAATGTGCGTGCGCGATCAAGATAGTGTTGATTGCAGCCCGGTACATATAGCACGGAGCGTCGTGGTCGGATGTGATTTTCCATAATCAATATGACTTTCTAACGATGTGGAAATGATTATATAGAGTAATTTTAATGAGTGTCAACATTTATCTTATGTCTTATATAAGATATAAAACACTAGACTATTTTTATTTTGCATGATATAAATTCAATCATGGAAGTTAAGCGGGTTGATCGCAACTAAACACAGGTTAAAAATGATGGATAAACAATTGAGTTCACCTAGTTACAGGCCTTTATATGATCAGATTAAAGTGTTAATCACGCAAAGTTTGATTGGTGGTGAGTGGCGGCCTGGTGATGTTATACCAAGTGAAATTGAACTAGCTGCGCGTTATAAAGTTAGCCAAGGAACTGTGCGTAAAGCAATTGATAGCCTGTCTGCAGAGAATATTTTAATTCGCAGGCAGGGTAAAGGCACCTTTGTCGCTACCCATAGCGAAGAGGTGACTAAGCTCAGGTTTTTGAGATTGACCGCAGTGGATGGTAAAAAAGAGTTACTGCATAACGAGTTAATCTCGTGTGTGAAATCAAAAGCAGATAACTATCTGGCCAAGATTTTAGAAATTAAGGCTGGGGCTGCAACGATAGAGGTTAAGCGGTTGCTCACTTTTTCAGGACGTCCTCTTATTTATGATCATTTAGTGGTGCCTGCTGCATCGTTTAAAGGCTTAAATGGTAGCAAGGTGGAAGAGTGTAATGGCTCTATGTATAGCATGTATGAATCGCAATTTGGTATCCGCATGATACGCGCTGAGGAGAGATTAAAAGCAGTAGCTGCCGATCAAGAGGTGGCTAAAGCGCTGGGTTTGAAAGAAGGCTTCCCATTGTTAAGTATCGAGCGTGTTTCATTTACTTATGGGGATAAGCCGATGGAGTGGCGTTTGGGGTTATGTTTAACCGATGATCATCATTACATGAGTGAGCTTGAGTAATTTGTAAAAATGTCTGTGCAGTACATATCAATAACTGTCAGTTGTAAAAAGGCCAAAAATGGATGATTTGAAAAAAAGAGCACTTGATTACCATCAGTTTCCAATGCCTGGAAAGCTGAGTGTGGAGTCGTCTAAGCCTTGTACGACACAAGATGACTTATCGCTGGCTTATACCCCAGGTGTCGCGGAGCCTGTTCGCGAAATTCATGCGAATCCTAGTCATGCGTATAAATATACAAATAAAGGGAATCTTGTTGCGGTGATTACCGACGGAACTGCGGTATTAGGCTTAGGTAATATGGGTGCGTTGGCGAGTAAGCCGGTGATGGAGGGTAAGGCTGTTTTGTTTAAGCGCTTTGCTGGCATTGATGTATTTGATATAGAAGTGAACGCAAAAACACCAGATGAATTTATTGAAACCGTGGTGAATATCGCGCCGACTTTTGGCGGCATCAATTTGGAAGATATCGCAGCACCACACTGTTTTTATATAGAAAATGAACTGAAAAAACGTTTGGATATTCCAGTGTTTCATGATGATCAGCACGGTACGGCGGTGATTGTGGCAGCGGCATTGCTAAATGCATTGACGTTACAAGGTAAAACCATGGCAACGGCAAAAATTGTATTCTTAGGCGCTGGGGCTGCTGGTTGTTCTTGTGCCAAGTTGCTCAAAAGCATGGGTGCTCATCATATTACGATGGTGGATAGAACAGGCGTGCTAGATACCGACAGGCCAGACTTACATGACAATAACCGTGCGCTTGCAATTGCGCCAAGTGACATTAAAACGCTGGCAGATGCCATGCAAGGGGCAGATGTTTTTATTGGTGTTTCCGCCAAAAATGCACTGGATGCTAGCTTAATCAATAAGATGGCACCTAACCCGATTATTTTTGCTTTAGCTAACCCTGATCCAGAAGTGCTGCCTAGTGTGGCGCACGCTATCCGTGGAGATATATTGATGGCAACAGGGCGTAGCGATTTTCCGAATCAGGTGAACAATGCGTTGTGTTTCCCCTATTTGTTTAGAGGTGCTTTAGATGCCAAGGCTAAGCAAATCACAGAGGCGATGAAGATTGCCGCTGCGCATGCCTTGAGCGAGTTGGCGCGTGAGCCTGTGCCGGCGGAAGTGTTGTCTGCTTACAATCTCAAAGCGCTTGCTTTTGGTAAAGACTACATTATCCCTAAACCGTTTGATCCGCGCTTATTGGCGCGTGTTTCTGAAGCAGTAGCTGGGGCAGCGTAAGTGGCTAAAAAAACTCCAATTCGTAATCGTCCCAAGAATCTTAATTTATTGACGATTCGCCTGCCGATCAATGCGGTGGTGTCGATTTTGCATCGGATGAGCGGCATGGTGCTGTTTTTAATGATTCCTTTGCTGATATGGTGCTTACAAACATCTTTGAGCAGTGAGCAGGCGTTTTTGGCATTAGGCGAGGTGTTTCAGCACTGGGCGCCCAAGTTGATGTTAATTGCACTTTCCTGCCCATTTTTTCATCATTTCTATGCAGGGTTGAGGCATTTAGGTCAAGACGTCCATTGGATGACCACACTGAATAAAGCTCGATTTTCTAGTCGAGTGGTATTGGTGTTAGATGCCTGCTCAGCGCTAATTTTTGCTTATTACATTTGGTAAAACCATCGCTATGTTGATAGAACTACTTACAAAAAAATATCCGGGGATGCGGTTGTGGCTCACGCAAAGGCTCTCGGCTGTTGCGATGGTGGTGTATTTGTTTCTAATGCTACTGGCTTTGGTCATTACACAACCACACGATTATGCGTCTTGGCGGGCGTTAATGTCACCTTGGTGGTGGCGCCTATTAACGTTGGTGTTCTTTGTCAGCTTATTTATCCATGCTTGGCTCGGTGTGCGTGATGTGTTTAAAGATTATGTATTTAACCTCAGGTTGCGTGCTGTATTACAAGTGACAGTGGATATCTTGTTGATTGGTTATCTGTGCTGGATAAGCATTATTTTATGGAAGCTTTAAGTCTCATATGAATATACAAAATCATCAGTTTGATGCAGTGATTGTTGGTGGCGGTGGCGCTGGCTTGCGAGCTTCGCTACAGTTGGCCGAGGCTGGCGTTAAAGTTGCTGTGCTGTCTAAAGTCTTTCCTACGCGTTCACATACGGTGGCTGCGCAAGGCGGTGTGGCCGCTGCGCTAGGTAATGTTTCTGGTGATAACTGGCTTTGGCATATGTACGACACGATTAAAGGTTCTGATTACTTAGGTGATCAGGATGCAATTGAGTTTATGTGTAAAAACGCTGCAAAAGCGATTATTGAACTTGAGCATTTTGGTATGCCGTTTGACCGTTTAGAAAATGGCAAAATCTTTCAGCGCCCATTTGGTGGCATGACGCAAAATTTTGGTGAAAAACCAATTTCACGTACCTGCGCAGTAGCAGATAGAACTGGGCATGCCATGTTGCATACCCTATATCAGCGCAATATTCGTGCAAATACGCAGTTTTTTGTTGAGTGGTTTGCGCTGGATTTGATTCGTGATGCAGATGGTGATGTGTTAGGTGTGATTGCGCTAGAAATTGAAACTGGCGATATTCATTTAATACAGGCCAAAACCACGTTGCTAGCAACTGGTGGCGCAGGGCGCATCTTTCAGGCAAGTACGAATGCTTTTATTAACACTGGCGATGGTCTAGGCATGGCGATACGCGCAGGTCTGCCATTACAGGATATGGAGTTCTGGCAATTTCATCCAACCGGTGTGTTGCATGCAGGTGTGTTAATTACTGAAGGTGTGCGTGGTGAGGGTGGTTATTTAGTTAACGCTGAAGGCGAGCGCTTTATGGAACGTTATGCGCCTAATGCTAAAGACTTGGCAAGTCGCGATGTAATTTCACGTGCAATTGCCACAGAAATTAAAGCAGGGCGGGGTGTAGGTAAAAATAAAGATGCGGTCTATCTCAAGTTGGATCACTTAGGTGAAGAGTTGATTAGTAAGCGACTACCGGGGATACGAGAGATTGCTAAAACTTTTGCTAACGTCGACCCAGTCGTTGACCCAATTCCAATTGTCCCAACCGCGCATTACATGATGGGTGGCATTCCTACCAATCTGGATGGCCAAGTCGTTGAGCCAGTCAACGGTGGCGAGAAGGTGGTTAATGGTTTGTATGCGGTAGGCGAGTGTGCTTGTGTGTCAGTGCATGGTGCTAACCGTCTAGGTTCTAATTCACTGTTGGATTTAGTGGTCTTTGGCAAAGTGGCTGGCGACAAGATGGTAAAACAGATTGCCGAAAATCCAACCCATAAAGCCTTGCCTAGCGATGCGGCAGATAAAACCTTAGCAAGAGTTAATCGCTTAAATCAGCAACGCAATGGGGAAAATGTCGCCGACGTTGGTGCAGCAATGCGGAGTGCCATGCAAACGCACTGTGGTGTGTTTAGATTCCCTGATTTATTGCAAGAAGGCGTGAACAAAATCAATGAGATAGCCGAGCGTGTTAGACATATTGAAATCAAAGACAAGAGCCAAGTATTCAACACCGCACGTATAGAAGCGCTGGAGTTAGATAACTTGATTGAGGTGGCTGTCGCCACCATGCATGCCGCTAACAATCGCAAAGAAAGCCGCGGTGCCCATGCGCGAGAAGACTTTTCAGAGCGAGATGATGAAAACTGGTTAACGCATTCACTTTACTACAAAAAAGACCATCAGTTGCTTTATAAGCCTGTGCGTTTAAAACCATTGACCGTAGAACCATTTGTACCTAAAGCGAGGGTTTATTAATGGACGCATCTAAAAGCATTATTTCCTGGCCGAATTGTTGCGTTGTGCGGCACTCGCAACTTCGCCGTGGTCATTGTACCGTCTCAGTAAGTATGTTCCGTGCACCTTGCACTTCATCCCAATCTCTAACGTTTATTGAGGTGTCTAAATGAAGTTCTCTATTTATAGATACAACCCAGATGAGGACAAAAAGCCTTATATGCAAGATTATGAGGTGGAGTTGCAGGATGGCGACCAAATGCTGTTGGATGCGCTGATTCGCATTAAGCAGCAGGATGATACCTTGTCTATGCGTAAATCTTGCCGTGAAGGTGTCTGCGGCAGTGATGCCATGAATATTAACGGTAAAAACGGTCTAGCCTGTACCACAAAGTTATCTGATCTTGAGCAGCCTGTTGTGCTCAGGCCAATGCCAGGTTTGCCGGTGATTCGTGATTTAGTGGTCGATATGACACAGTTCTTTGAGC
Organism: uncultured Methylotenera sp.; assembly: GCA_964652655.1. GTDB lineage: Bacteria > Pseudomonadota > Gammaproteobacteria > Burkholderiales > Methylophilaceae > Methylotenera. The sequence goes on along the minus strand of CAZZDN010000025.1, from coordinate 5 downwards.
ACTAT
>CAZZDN010000024.1:0-19435 GCA_964652655.1 uncultured Methylotenera sp. | reverse complement strand
CAGAAGACTTTAAAGAGTGCTTTGCGATGGAATGTATCGCCATGAAAAAAGTACGCGATGAAATGGGCTTAACCAACGTTGAGTTGATGATTCCTTTCGTTCGCACTTTGGATGAAGCAAAAGCAGTGACTGATATCATGGCGGCGAACGGCCTGAAACGCGGTGAAAATGGTTTACGCTTGATCATGATGTGCGAAATCCCTTCTAACGCATTATTAGCTGAACAGTTCTTAGCTTACTTCGATGGCTTCTCAATCGGTTCAAACGACTTAACGCAGTTGACATTAGGCATGGACCGTGACTCAGGCATTCTTGCTGATGGCTTTGATGAGCGTAACGATGCGGTGAAAGTATTGCTAAAAATGGCAATCAGCACAGCAAACCGCTTAGGCAAATACGTAGGTATTTGCGGTCAAGGCCCATCAGACCACCCTGACTTTGCAGAGTGGCTAGTTAAAGAAGGCATCCAATCTGTATCACTTAACCCTGATACGGTAGTTGCTACTTGGCAGCGTCTTACAAAATAGTCACTGACACGGCCAGACTGTTATGATCAAACGTACTGCATTCTTTGTTTCTGATGGCACAGGGATAACGGCAGGCGCACTAGGAAAGTTGCTAGAACACTTTCCTAGCACGCACTTTACGCAAGTCCGCTTACCGTTTACCAACACCCTAGAGAAAATTAAACGAGCGCAGGAAGCGATTGCAGATGCCACAGAAGAAGATGGTGGCCGTCCTGTTGTCATCATGACCTTGGGTGACATTGCTTTACGTAATGCACTCAAGGAATGTAACGCTTACTTTATCGACCTATTCAATACTTTCATTGATCCACTAGGCTTAGAGCTTGAACAAAAACCTCTAACAGGGGCAGGTATTGCCCATAGTGTGATGGGTAGTAGCTACAATGAACGCATGGAAGCGATTAACTTCACGCTTAACCATGACGATGGCATGACGAATAATGGTTTAGAAGAAGCTGAAGTGATTTTAGTTGGTGTATCACGTTGCGGGAAAACGCCCACCAGCGTTTATCTTGCAATGCAATTTGGTGTGAAAGCAGCAAACTATCCACTCATTCCTGAAGACTTTGAACGTGGCACCCTACCTGCAGTGCTCAACAAACATATAGGTAAAATTTTTGGCTTAACGATTAAAGCTGAACGACTTCATGCAGTGCGCAACGAGCGTAGAGCTGGCAGTTTTTATGCTTCATTAGAAAATTGCCGTCAAGAAATTGCAACAGCTGAAAACTTGATGCGCAATGCAGGCATCACTTGGGCGGATTCAACCAGCCGCTCTGTAGAAGAGCTATCTGCAATTATTTTGGAAAAGATGCGGCATCCTGCCATCACCAAATAGCAAGCGATTTAACCTATTCTAGTCAAAAAAAGGTGCTTATAGCACCTTTTTTATCGTTAATTTTTTATCTTTCTAATTGTTTCATCAGCGCGAGAAACAACTATTTAAGACTAGGTTTAATCTTGCTCAGAATTTCTGCTGCGTTTGGTTTAACATCACTACTGAATGCGTAAACTTCATCACCACCCGGCAAAATCACGTACTTAAAGAAGTTCCAGCTTGGTGACTGCCCTGTCTTTGCAATTAATTGTTTATAAAACGGGTTGGCTGTTTTACCAGTAACCGAAGATTTAGAAATCATAGGAAACTTAACCGAGTAGGTTAATTTACAAAAATCACCAATTTGCTTGTCATCACTTAGCTCTTGTTTAAAGTCGTTAGATGGGAAACCAAGCACCAATAGCCCGCGATCTTTATATTGGCTATACAAGCCTTCTAATGCTTCAAATTGCGGCGTAAATCCGCATCTACTTGCGGTATTAACAACCAGAATAGGTTTGTTCTGATAATCGCATAAATTAATTTTCTCACCTTGAAGTGTTAACAATTGATGATTGTACAATCCAGAACAACTAGCTTGAGCCATATTCGATACCGATAAACAAAATAATGAAATTAAAGCGAACAGACTTACTTTTGGAACACAGATAAATAAACGCATCTCTTCTCTCTTAACAAATCAATCATACAGATGATGCTGTGACTTAACTTTCAAGACAAAATTCCATCAACTACGATTAATGTTTAAAATATTCCACAATAGCGACACCAAGTGCCGCCATGAGCAATGCACCAAACATATGAGTAAATGCATGCAAAATTGCCAAATGGTATTCATGCTTATGCAGTAGCGACAAACTCTCACCAGTAAATGCAGAGAAAGTAGTCAGACCACCCAAAAAACCAGTCGTGATAAACAACCGCAAACTTTGTTGTTCCAAACCACCCATCCCAATTAAAGCAATCGTCACCCCCATCAACAACCCACCACTAAGGTTTGCTGCAAGGGTGCCGAGTGGGAAGTTTGGCAAAATGGCATTAAAGGCAAGCCCAAGCCCCCAACGTCCCCATGCCCCTAAAGTCGCCCCTAAACCAACGGCCAGCATATTTGTAAAATTAATAGCAGAATTCATCTTCTTAAACCCAGATTTACGATGGCCATATAGTAAAATCTTCTAATTACACTGGCCAATATTTTGAATAAACAAACGAACTTTAGCGAGAAAACCATGGCATTGAAAGTATTATTTGTGAGCTCTGAAGTTTTTCCACTGATAAAAACTGGTGGATTAGCAGATGTAAGTGGTTCTTTACCCAATGCTTTAAAAGGACTCGGTGTCGATATCCGCATATTGGTACCAGGCTACCCTGCCGTACTAACTGCATTAAAAGATTTAAAATCGATTGCATGGTTAGATTACTTACCCCACATTGGTCGCGCTGAGTTACTGCTTGGGACTATAGAAGAGACTCAAGTCAAGATATTGGTGATTAAAGCGCCAGAACTTTATGAGCGTGACGGCGGCCCCTACGCCGATAAACATGGACAGGAATGGCAGGACAACCCAATCCGCTTTGGCGTGCTTTCTAAAGTGGCCGCCATATTAGCAAGCAAACACTCCCCACTTAACGAATGGCAGCCAGAAATTGTACATTGCAATGACTGGCAAACCGGCTTGGCACCCGCGTACATGAAGCTCACAGAGCATGCATCAGCTAAGTCCATCATCAGCCTACATAACATGGCATTTCAAGGTTGCTATCCACCGCATTGGGTCACAAGTTTAGGTTTACCTAGTTCAGGGTTTACTATCGAGGGCTTTGAATACCATAACCAACTTTCATTTTTAAAAGCAGGCATATTCTATGCGGATGCAATATCCACGGTTAGTCCCCGCTATGCGCAAGAAATACAAACCACTGCGTTTGGTTTTGGGCTAGAGGGCTTGCTCAGTAAACGTGGTGATGAAATTAAAGGCATACTGAATGGTATTGAAACCAATGAATGGAATCCGGAAACGGATCAATATCTGATTAAAAACTACAGTGCTTCTAAACTTGCTGGTAAAAAACAGGTTAAAAAAGCACTGCAGCAGCGCCTTGGGCTCGATATTGATGCCGACGCACCATTATTGGGCGTGGTAAGCCGCCTCACCCATCAAAAAGGGCTGGATATGTTACTACCGCACCTGCAAAACTTAATTGACCAAGGATGTCAGTTTGCATTATTGGGCGGTGGTGAAACTGCATTGGAATCCGCTTTTGTAGAAATTGCCGCGAACAACCCTAATCGCGCCAGCACTACGATTGGCTACAACGAACCGTTATCACACCAAATCATGGCTGGCTGCGATATGTTTATTATGCCATCACGTTTTGAGCCTTGTGGGCTGAATCAGCTCTATGGCTTAGCATATGGCACCCCCCCTATCGTTAACGCAACTGGCGGGCTTGCTGATTCGATTATTGATGCGAATGCAGCGCACTTAGCAAACAATACTGCGAACGGGTTTGTGATGATAGAAGCAAGTGCTGACGGCCTAATTGCGAGCATTCAACGTGCACTAGATATGTTTACAAATGCACCCAAAATTTGGAAACAGCTACAAAAAAATGGAATGTCTCAGAATTTAAGTTGGGATAAAAGCGCTCAAGAATACTTGGTGCTGTATCAATCACTTATTTAAAAAAGTGAAATCACAAAAGAGGAAAAAGTTGGCACACTTGATGCATATGTATAACTAAGCTTACACATATCTCCTAAGCCGGTTTTCTCCCCTTTGGGCGCCTTGTTGATTGGCGCCCTTTTTTTTATTTACTTTTAATGTGTTAGTTTCAACAGACTACTTTACAATGAAATGTTCGCGGTAATATTTAAGCTCATCAATCGACTCATAAATATCCGCTAACGCTTCATGGCGACTCGCTTTTTTAAAGCCTGCATAAATTTCTGGCTTCCATCTACGTGCAAGCTCTTTGAATACACTCACGTCTAAATTACGGTAATGGAAAAAACTCTCCAACTCTGGCATATAGCGCGCCATAAAACGCCTATCCTGACAGATTGAATTACCACACATCGGTGATTTATTTGCCGGCACATGCTCCTTGAGGAAAGCGATCATTTGTGCAGACGCTTCCGCCTCACTCAATGTTGAGGCTTTTACTTTATCAATCAAACCAGAACGACCATGCGCACCTTTGTTCCATGCATCCATTCCATCCAGCACTTCATCAGACTGGTGTACAACGAATACTGGAGACTCAGCAATGACGTTTAAATCAGCATCTGTCACCACCGCGGCTAATTCTAAAATACGGTCAGAATCTGGGAGCAAGCCGCTCATTTCCATATCAAGCCAAATTAAATTATTCTGATTTGTCGTATTGTCTGAAGCTGCCATCATGATTTCCATTAAAATGAGTGTTATTGAATAAACTTGGTGAACCATCATATCTAAAATGCTTCACAATACATATATTAACTTAATTCAATTTTTATACGAACGATAAAATGGCGCATACACTCACAATCACCTTTATAACATTGTTAGTTGCAACTACATTGGTACGGATATGGCTAGGAAGACGTCATATTGCACATGTACAGTCACATCGAAATCAAGTGCCACAAGCATTTAGCGAGAACATCGCGCTTGAAGCTCACCAAAAAGCAGCAGACTACACCGCAGCTAAAACAAAACTTGTATTAATAGAAGCCAGTGTGCAGGCAGTTTTATTGGCTGTATTAACAGTTGGTGGCGGTTTACAGTGGATTGACGATGCTTGGCGCAATATCATTGTTGAACATGAGATTGCACGTGGCGCACTTGTGATTGTGAGTGCAATGCTAGTGAGCAGTCTGATTGACTTACCTTTTGATTACTACAAGACCTTTGTTGTAGATGAGAAATTTGGGTTTAATAAAATGACTCCAAGTATGTTTTTTAGCGATCTTATTAAACAAAGCATAGTTGGTATTATTCTTGGCGCGCCTATCCTTTTTGCCGCATTATGGTTAATGGAAGGTGCAGGCGAATATTGGTGGTTTTATCTTTGGGTGATTTGGAGCGTGTTTAATCTTTTGATGCTTGCCATCTACCCAACATTCATCGCGCCATTTTTCAATAAATTCACGCCACTTGAAGACCAAAGCTTAAAACAAAGAATCGAGTCTTTATTAACAAAATGTGGTTTTAAATCGCAAGGCCTTTTTGTGATGGATGGTTCAGCACGTAGCAGTCACGGCAACGCTTACTTTACAGGGTTTGGTGCATCAAAACGTGTCGTATTCTTCGACACTTTATTAGACAGACTTAATCAGGATGAAATCGAAGCGGTATTAGCGCACGAACTCGGACACTTTAAGCATCACCATGTGATTAAACGTATTGCGATGATGTTCTTCGTTAGCTTTTTGGGTCTAGCATTGCTTGGCTGGCTGATGAATCAACCATGGTTTTATGCTGGCCTTGGTGTGAGTGAAATGAGTAATTACATGGCGCTTGTCTTATTTTTACTCGTGTCACCAGTTTTTATGTTTGTTTTACGCCCAATGATGGCCAGTTACTCACGTAAAAATGAATTTGAAGCGGATAGCTATGCGGCTAAACATGCAAATGCTAAATACTTGATTGAGGCTTTGGTTAAACTTTATCGTGACAATGCTTCTACATTAACACCAGATCCGCTACATTCTGCTTTTTATGACTCACACCCGCCAGCAAGCATACGAATTTCAAAGTTAGCGGCGTATACTAGTCAATAAGCTGTTTATTGAGGTGGTTAAGATGCAACGATTAGGATATCTGGCCTTACTGTTCATCGGAGGTAATGTATATGCTGAACCATTTCAAGATGCGGATGCCGCTGCCGGAAAGGTGCTGGTAAATCAGCACTGTATCCGTTGCCATGCATCTAGTTACGGTGGCGATGGCGCTGAGATTTATACGCGGCAACCACGCAAAGTAAACAATGCAAAAGCGTTAGTAGCACAGATTCGCAATTGCAATACGATGTTAGGCATGAAATGGTTTGAAGATGAAGAGCTTAACGTTGCAAAATATTTAAACCAACAATACTATAAATTTACAGAATAGTGGGCACGTGAGTATCTCAAATAATGCGCAAGACGAAACAAGCTTGCAAGGCACAGTGGTTGCCGCATATGGCAAACGCTATCAAGTAGAACTTAACGAGACTAAACAACGCATCAGTTGTGTCACCCGTGGCAAAAAAACTGATCTTGCCTGTGGTGATTTGGTTACACTCAAACTGACCGATAAACATGAAGGTGTGGTCGAATCTACCCTACCTCGCAAAACTTTGCTGTTTCGTAGCAATGCCTTTAAAAGCAAAATGCTTGCAGCGAATGTCACGCAAATTATCATTGTGTTAGCAACACAGCCTAGCTTTTACGAGGCACTGCTTAACCGCTGCTTAATTGCAGCTGAGGCTGCTGGGATTAAAGCGCTAATTGTGCTGAACAAGTGTGACTTAACAGATACGCATGATGCATTACAGAAGCTAGCGCTTTATACCCAATTGGGTTATCAAGTGCTACCGCTTTCCGCAAAACAAGATATTTCTACCCTTAGACCTTACCTACAAAATGAAGTCAGTATTTTAGTGGGGCAATCTGGTATGGGTAAATCCACCATGATTAATGCGCTTTTACCAAACGAGGCGGTGCGGACACAGGAAGTCAGCCAAGTTTTGGATAGCGGTAAGCACACCACGACAGCCGCACATCTCTATCACCTTGACGAGACTAGCCAGCTGATTGACTCACCAGGCCTGCAAGAATTTGGCTTGCATCATCTGAGCACGGATGAACTAGAGCATGCTTTCATTGAGTTTAGGCCGTTTCTAGGAAAATGTCGGTTTAATAACTGCAAACACTTACAAGAGCCTGACTGCGCTATCACTAACGCACTTGCTGAAGATAAAATTTCAGCAGAAAGACTAGCGATCTATAAAATGTTACGTAATGAGATTTCTCACACAGCACATTAATCTAGCACAGGTATGGCATGACAACAGCCTTCATTACACACCCTGACACGCTACTGCACATCATGGATGGCAACCATCCTGAATCGCCCGCACGCATCACTGCCATAAAAAATGCATTGTCCAAACAAGGGATCGAGAAGCAACTAAATATTTATGAAGCACCTATTGCAACGGATGCGCAATTAGCAAAAGTGCACAGTATTGATTATATCTCCCGTATTCGTGCCCTATCTCCCAAAGCTGGTTTAGTTAGACTGGACCCTGACACAGCGATGGGCCCGATGACGTTATCTGCAACTCTGCACGCTAGTGGTGCTGCGATATTGGCAACCGATTTAGTCATGCAAGGCAAGGCGGATAATGCGTTTTGCTGCACTCGGCCACCAGGGCATCATGCAGGGCGAGCAAATAGTGCAGGATTCTGTATTTTCAACCATGTAGCCGTTGGCGTTGCGCATGCCATCACACAATATAAAATTAAGCGTGTTGCAATTGTTGATTTTGATGTACATCATGGGGATGGCACAGAGGATATATTTAAGCACAATCCCAATGTGATGCTATGTTCAACCTTTCAGCATCCGTTTTATCCGCATCGTGGGTTTGATACTAGAACCAACACCATGATAAACGTACCTTTAGCAGCCAACGCAGATGCGATAGCATATCGACATGCTTTTAATCGAGAGTTCTTACCTGCACTTAATGCGTTTAAGCCCGAAATCATTTATGTATCTGCAGGATTTGATGCGCATATGGATGACCCACTGGCCGGCATGCGCTTAACCGATGAAGACTACACTTGGATAACTGAGTTTATTAAACAAGTTGCGAAACAACATGCACAAGGAAGAATCGTTTCTATCCTTGAAGGTGGGTATCACTTACCTGCCCTTGGCAAAGCCGTCACCAAACATATTGCGTCATTAATAGATAAATAGATCACTATTTTCTGGCTGGTATGAATTAAATTGATTATTTATTGAATCCCAGATATAGCAGACTGCTCTCTTGGGTTTAAAATACCCACCTGCGTTTAAAATGTATAAATTAATGCTAATTACCTAAAGATGAATATGGCACAGCATCCAGAATCCAATCAATTGACTGATATTCGTAAAGAGAAGATGCCCGTATCTGCTTTAGAGATTGGGATGTTTGTATGTGAGCTTGACAGACCATGGCTCGGGACACCTTTTCTACTAGAAGGTGTGTTAATTGAGGATTCCTCTCAAATTGCCAGCATTACAGGGTTATGCGAATTTGTTTATATTGATCGTACCGTTTCACTTGGCGAGCACTACTTAGCCCCGCATAAAAAATCGATTGCGATTAAACGTAGTCATTCGATACCTGTACATCAAGCGGTTATGCCTAGTAGTCATAAAGAAAGTCACGTCGAAGAAATCAAGCGTGTCGATAACAACGTTGAGCAACGCTCTTTTTTTAATATCATCAGGGAAATTCAAGACTTTAATCAAAATGTTGCCGAGACTAGCAATCTAAACAGTAGCAACTCGAACATTAGTAAACAAAATTTAAGTTATTTAAGCCAAGATGTCGCGCTAGATAATGAAGAAGCATCGACTAGGTTGTCTTTATCCAAACAGATCAAAACCGATTTATCCAACTTTGTCTCTAGCTTAAAAAACTGGCGTCACGCAATAAAAAAGAAAGGTCGCCACAATACAGAATCAGCAACGCAAGCGGATGACAACACCACTGAGCGTGAAATTGACATCGCGAACCTTGTTGTTGAAGAGCAATACCCCATCGAACAGGAAATTAGTGCCATATACCCAGTCTATGAAAAAACGCAATTAGCAACTAGAGCGTTTTTTAATGCGATGGCTGAAAATCAGGTTGTGGACCTCAGCAAAGTGGACGAAGTACTCAACGAGATGGTGGATAGTATTGAACGCAACTCAGATGCTTTAGTATGGTTGGCACGCTTAAAGCAAACCGATGATTACTCTTACAATCATGCCATGAATGTTTCGATTACTTTAATGGCACTTGCCAACTTTATGGCATTACCAAAGAAACAAATTAAAGATTTAGGTCTTGCTGGTCTATTACAAGATATAGGAAAAGTAAAAATACCTAAAACATTGCTACAAAAGAGGGAAAAAATAACCGCAGATGAGTTCGAGGTGTTTAAGAAACATGTAGATCATGCCCTGGCATTGCTAGAGGTAACCAACAACATCTCAAGCACCACCATGATTACAATATCGCAACACCATGAACGTATTGATGGAAGTGGCTACCCTTACCAACTGAAGGGAAAACAAATTAGCCTTAGCGGCCAAATGGCTGGATTGATTGACACTTATTGCGCCCTAACAAGTAACAAAGCTTATGCTAAAAGTGTTTATAACCAATTTGCGCTAGAAAAAATAAATGCACTACGGGACACCAAATTTGATGGTCATTTGATTGATCAACTAGTCCAGTTTCTAGGCATGTACCCTGTTAGCTCCCTTGTTGAGCTCAATTCTGGCGAAGTTGGTGTGGTGATTCAGCAAAACAGCGTGCGACGGCTACAGCCCAAAATCATGGTGTTACTCAACCCAGATAAAACAAAGAATGAATATCCACCAACACTCAATCTAATCAATTTACCTTTAACACCTAGCGGAGAACCTTACAAAATTGTAAGGGGATTGCCTCCCGATAGCTATGGACTGAATATTAACAATTACTTTAGCTAGACAATAATTACGACGACATGAAAATAGAAGAAGAAATCTACAGCATAATAGATCAAGAATTTACACTGAATTTATCCCCTAACGATTTGCTGAATATAATGAAAGCATATCAGTTGAACTCGAGTGACCTTTCAGGCACTTATCGTTATAACGCAGAAAAATTTGAACAGATTGCTAGTTATATAGACACCCCCAATCCGTCCAAAAAAGTGCTCAAAGTATTGCAAAGCTGGCCTGAACAAACCAACTGGTCACAACTTTATCAATGTATCGAGGCGCTATTACACAGCTGGCTGGAAGATTATAAAGCAGGCACACCACTTAAAAATGCACTATTTATTTGTCAATGTATTCAATTACATACAGATGTTAACGGGGGTTATTCACTATCAGACAGAAACGATAAGTTTCAAATTCTACTGACACATCTTCTAGCAATTGCAAGCAATCAATTTGATCAATACCAGCATGATTACTCCAGAAGCTTTGACATTACAACAGGCTTACCAAACCATAAAGTCATGCAAAAACTCATTAAAAATGCAGAAAATGAGCACAAACATCTCGGTTTACTTTTACTCAATCTGAATTTAAATCCAGATAAGCAAAGAAAAATAAATACTGATCAGTCAACACTTTCACTAGCAACAGTTGACTTAATCCAACAGCATCTGAGTCCAGATACTAGACTGTTTTATATTGGGCCAAATGAGTTTGCAATTCTCATAGAGAGTCTACGCTTTCCTGCGCAACTCAACCTGATGGCATCAGAGCTGATTCATGCATTTGAATCATCGTTACCTCTCGTCAATAATAGCTTGATTGTAAAACCCTATTTCGGGGGTGTGACTACCTTCAAACATAATGCCGAAACACATTCGCTATATGAATGCGCTAAACTTGCATTACATCATGCGATGATTAATCACTATCAGATTGAAATGTATGATCAACACATTACTAGTGTATTTTCTAGCACACACACACTCGAAGAAGCCATCATTGAGGCTTTACAAAACAATGAGCTAGCCGTCTATTTACAGCCCATCGTCAGCCTACCTAACCATGACTTAAAGTCTGCGGTCTGCATGAGCGCGGAGATGTTATTACGGTGGCATCATCCCGAATGGACCGGCATTTCACCGATGCGCCTCATCGACACGATTTACAAAAAAGGCTATGGTAAAATTTTCATCCGCTGGCTCATTAACACGGCATGTCAACGCATTGCTGAGATTATTAACACGCACCAGAAAAATTTCTCGTTAACCGTTAATCTATCATCGCCAGACTTATTAGATGCAGATCTACCAGAACTGATTGCACAATCAATCGCCTTATGGCATATCCCTGCGCAATCTCTTGTCATTGAAATCACAGAAAGTGATTTGCTATTAGATGAGAAAAAAGCGATGTCAGTCATTCATCGTATTTCAGAGTTGGGCTGCTCATTTGCACTAGATGATTTTGGTACTGGCTATTCATCGATGACAAGATTGCGCAACATGCCAATCAGCCTAGTTAAAGTTGACCAATCTTTTGTGAAGCAAATTGAACATTCCAGCCAAGATAGAGAAATTGTGCTATCGATTGTTCAACTAGCACACAGTCTCGGTAAAACAGTAGTTGCTGAAGGGGTAGAAAATATTAATTGCCTGAATTTATTGATGGAAATGCAATGTGACAAAATTCAAGGTTATTACTACTCAAAATCAATGTCATTAGAAGACTTCAATGTATGGCTTCCAAATTTTGAAAAACAACAGGCACAGTTACATTAACTAGAACCCACTCATCTGCACAACGCGCGACTCGACCGCACTTAATACAACATTGCAAACGCATAGCGATTGAATAAAGCGCCCTAAGGTAGGCGTCTGCACATAGCAGACCCTACCTTAGCGTCATTAAGCTGTTCAATATAACCTCTCTAAACAACCTCTCTAAGTACCAATACTAAAATAGTTTTATCTTTCATGAAGTTATCCTCAGTATGATGGATTACACAGCATCGGTGTTGTGAGAGATAATAGCGCCCATATCTTTTTAAGCATTTTTTGGAATTATTTTCATGGAAATTAAAGTCAACTTTCTCGATAAGCTACGCTTAGAGGCTAAGTTCGATGACTTCACGGTGATTGCCGACCAGCCTATTCGCTATAAAGGCGATGGTTCAGCTCCCGGCCCCTTCGATTACTTTTTAGCCTCATCTGCGCTATGTGCAGCTTATTTCGTGAAGTTGTATTGTGATACACGTCACATTCCTACTGAAAACATCCGTCTTTCACATAATAATATTGTCGATCCGGAAAATCGTTATCAACAAATATTTAAGATTCAGGTCGAGTTGCCAGCAGATATTTCCGACAAAGATCGTCAAGGCATTCTCCGCTCTATCGATCGCTGTACTGTGAAAAAAGTGGTGCAAACCGGGCCAGAGTTTGTGATTGAAGAAGTAGCCAATCTGGATGCAGATGCACAAGCGCTACTTGTGATGAACTCGGCGACTGAAGCCAGTACCTACATTACAGGTAAAGACTTACCCTTAGAACAAACCATTGCCAATATGTCAGGTCTGCTAGCCAGCCTAGGCATCAAGATAGAAATCGCCTCATGGCGTAATATTATTCCTAACGTATGGTCTTTACATATCCGTGATGCGCATTCTCCGATGTGCTTTACCAACGGTAAAGGATCGACCAAGGAAAGTGCACTAGCATCTGCCCTTGGCGAGTATATCGAACGATTAAGCAATAACCATTTCTATGCTGGCGCTTACTGGGGCGAAGACATCGCTAATGCAGAATTTGTGCATTACCCCAATGAGCGCTGGTTTAAACCTAGTCGAAAAGATGCACTTCCAAAAGAGATTCTAGATGACTACTGCCTGGCAATTTACAACCCAGATGGCGAACTCAAAGCATCGCATTTAATCGATACTAATTCCGGTAATGCTTCACGTGGCATCTGCTCACTGCCTTTTGTGCGCCAGTCAGATGGCGAAGTCGTTTATTTCCCGTCCAACCTGATTGAAAACTTATACGTCAGCAATGGCATGAGTGCTGGCAATACACTAGCCGAAGCACAGGTGCAATGCTTATCAGAGATTTTTGAACGTGCAGTGAAACGTGAAATATTAGAAGGCGAAATTGCACTGCCTGATGTACCACAAGAAGTGTTAGCTAAATACCCAAGGGTGCTAGCCGGTATTCAAGTGCTAGAAGAGCAAGGCTTTCCAGTGCTAGTTAAAGATGCGTCGTTGGGCGGTGAATATCCAGTGATGTGTGTTACCTTGATGAACCCGCGCACCGGCGGCGTGTTTGCTTCATTCGGCGCGCATCCAACGCTAGAGGTAGCACTGGAGCGTAGTTTGACCGAACTACTACAAGGCCGCAGTCTAGAAGGCCTGAACGACTTACCACAACCTACTTTTGCAAGCGAAGCTGTAACAGAGCCCAATAACTTTGTAGAACACTTTATAGATTCTAGCGGCATCGTGTCGTGGCGCTTTTTCAGTGCTAAAGCAGATTACGAGTTTGTAGAGTGGGATTTTTCAGGTCAAGGTGAAAACTCAAATGTTGAAGAAGCTACGACTTTGTTTAACATACTAACCAATATGGGCAAAGAGGCCTACGTTGCGGTCTATGACCAACTAGGTGCAACAGCTTGCCGAATTCTTGTGCCAGGCTATTCTGAAGTGTATCCCGTTGAAGATTTAGTATGGGACAACACCAATAAAGCACTTCTCTTCCGTGAAGATATCTTGAACCTGCATAAATTAGATGATGCTAGCCTAGAAGCACTGCTAGAGCGCTTAGAAAATAACGAACTTGATGACTATGGTGATATTGGTACATTAATTGGTATTGAGTTTGACGAGAATACAGAGTGGGAACAACTCACCGTGCTGGAGTTGAAACTATTGATCCATCTAGCCTTACAGCAATTTGAAGCTGCGCATGAACTAGTGGGCGCTTTCCTACAATACAACGACAATTCGCTTGAGCGAGGACTATTCTATCAAGCCTTAAATGTGGTGCTAGAAGTTGTGCTGGATGAAGAGCTAGCACTAGAGGACTATGAAGTTAATTTCCGCCGTATGTTTGGCAATGCAAGAATGGACGCCGTGATAGGCTCAGTACAAGGCAATGTGCGTTTTTTCGGATTGACGCCAACGAGTATGAAGTTGGAAGGTTTAGATAGACATCACCGCCTAATCGACAGCTATAAAAAACTGCATGCAGCAAGAGCCAAAACGATATTGAAGCCTAGCTAAAGGTTAAGCGCATGGCGCATGTCTTGATTAATGATAAAAACCTTGTAGCGAACCACCTACGTGCGCCTACGGCAAACCTTATATTACAAGACATCACTTAATCAGATTCAAGCCAGCCTCTAAGCACAATACTCATTTATTGTAATTGTGAAAATACAGCCTAATTGAACATGTATAGCGATAACATAACGATAACATGGTGTTTTGCTATACATACTTTTGCTGACAAAGACATTTTCAACCATCACCGCTTTGTTTGCGGTAATTAGAAGCGTTTATTACCGCATAACAAACGCTTAGTAAAATCACTTTTAAAGAGGAAGAAATCTAAACCAAACCTGTATAAAATTACGGGCAAAAAAAAGACTTAGGAATTTATCCTAAGTCTTTTTTATAATTTGGTGCCCGGGGCCGGAATCGAACCGGCACGCCCTTACGAGCGAGAGATTTTAAGTCTCTTGTGTCTACCAATTTCACCACCCGGGCGGATGGAAGCTGTAGAACAAACAACGGTGCGTATTCTATAACAATTACTGAAAATTTTGCAGAAATATTTCGTATTTTTTTAATTATTTTTCTATATCTGCATATTAGGTCGAATTCTATACATTAGAACATCTAAAATTTTAGCTAATACTGACTGACTCACAAAAAAAGCGCCCTCTTAGCTTCAATCAGGGGGCGCTTTTTTGTTTTTGCTAAATATAGTCCAACGTTATTTACATGAAGCCTAATCAATCTCAATCAATTGATTTAAAGTTACTTAACTAACTCACGTGTAATTTTCCAATCACTACTTTCATTTTGGAACTGCAACTCTTTATTAACATTATCTTGATAAGCAATCGTTGGAATACGTTGCATATTGCAAACCTCACAAGAAGTATCTGCCACTTTCTTAATTTTAAACGTTGTTAAGGTGTAAACCTGTTTAAAAGTTGCCTTCCCAGTGTCTCCATCACAACTCACTTGCAAATCTTCTATCTTCAAGCCAATTTTGCCATTAGTGCTTAAACGCTGGCGACGTTGTTTTTCCCATGCCGCTCTATCTAGTGGTGGCTCCGGTGCAAACTTGTCAGCATAGAACCGCATGTAGCGATCACCATCTTTTTGACGCCAAGCACTTGCCCAGTCATTCACACGATCTGTAATTGCCTGAACATTACATGCCTGCGCAGTGGCAACCGGTGCTATTGCAGGAGTAGCGACTGGCGCTACAGGTTTACCCATAGACGGATAAATATTAGCTAATGGCTTAGCATCTGCGACTAGCGCAGCTTTATCAATTTGAATTTGAACTGGCGCTACTGCATGGCAAAGATTCTCATTATCTAAATACTCTTCACGTGCATATTCAGGCAGGTTTCCACGTCTTGCACCAATTTTATTTAATAACTCGCCTTGGCTAGCGTAGGTTCTTGCATAGGCTAACTGCAAGTCATACTCGGTGTTTGTTAAACTACGTTTTGCCTGAAAATACTCGTTCTCGGCATCTAATAAGTCTAGTAAAGTACGCTGACCAATATCATATTGTTTTCGATAGGCTTCACGAGCGTTCTCAATCGAAGTTTTGTGCTGAGCCCTATAGGTGCGCTGCTCAGTTAACTGCTTAATATCGTTGTACGCAATCGTCACGAGCTGTCGCGTATCCACACACGCTTTATCACGCATGTCTTGCGCGCCGTTTAGTTTCTGCGCTGCGGTATTAATTGCGTTTTTATCTGAAAAACCATTAAACAAGTTGAAGTTCATGGTTAGCTCAAGTACGTCAGCAGCACTATTACTGAAGCGCCCATCCGAGCTTGTACCTAGATTCTTACGTGCTTGAAGATCTAAACGAGGATAGTAGCGAGATTCATTCGTCTTTATTTCATTCTTTTTCGCCTGAATATCTTCAATCGTGGATAGCAAGTCTGGATTTTGTCTGTAGGCAACCTTTAAAGCCTCTTCAGAACTAGGCTCTACGCCAGCATTTGATATAGTTGGCACCTCCAATGTTTCAGGTGGCAATTCACCATACAGCCTTTGCAACCTAGCGGTAACATCATGCATATTGGTTGTTTCAGTTAATAAGTTAGCTTCCGCCAAAGCCAAACGACCGCTCGCCTGCTCCAAGTCAACCTTACGCGCTACACCTGCATTAACACGCTCTTGGATACGATCGAACATCTGTTTGTGGATAACATAGTTATCTTTTGCATATTGCAACAACTCACGATAACGTAATGTGTCTACATAAGCACGCATAAACTCAAGCGTCGTGGTTTGCATGGTGCTTTGTAATTCAAAATAACGCACACGGCTGGCATGGCCTAAGCGCTTAACTTCACTACTGGTTGCAAAACCATCAAAAATCATTTGCCTTAAGACAAACTCGTTATTCATTCTTGGGATTTGTGTATTGCCGTTGTTTCTCACCAATTCTTCTTGCTTACGATAAGTAGACACGATATTAGCTTCTGGTAAAAAACCACCACGGACCGTTTCTTGCTCGTAACCTGCTTCTAAAAACTTATGGTATCTGGCCTGAACCTCTGGATTTGAGGTGATTGTTTTTTCAACCATATCCTTTAAGCTTATTAAAGGCTCAGCAGCATTCACTATGCTAGTCACTAATAAACTCAGACCTACTAATAAAAATCGATTTAACTGATATCTAAATTGAAACTTATTATTATTTTTATTCAACACACTCTCCCGATTCTTCAATACTGTTTTACTTAGCAAATGTTAAATCTAAGTAAAATTCCTGATTCAAAACATGTTTGACTGATAGCAAGAAACGTACCTAAAGAAACTTTCGTTAATTAAATCTACAGATTCTTTCTTTTTCTAACGCATTAAAAAATATTTTGAAGGCGAATATTACATAAAATAATTAGATTTATCAATTATTTACGTGTCAACATAAAAGAAAATTACAGGAATTTACAATTTAACTGAATTGATGGTGATACTCAGAAAAGCGTTTATCGGTTCTGTCAATCATTAAAAACCATAGCCTAAATACCTTACAAACTAACAAGATTGACATTTTTTCGACAGTTTTTTCAATAAGACGTCATACGGTTAATCATGATTTTTTTGTTTTTTTGATGATATTTCGACAAACAAAAAACCTTCGGCAACATCAAGTCACCGAAGGTTTAAGGTTACTACAATCACAAATGTTAAAACTAGATTAACGAATCTTTAATAATCTGTTAATCACTAATCTGTAATTAATTTCTGGTTATCCAGAAGGTTTTGAATCACCTGCTGGTCATTTGTGAAAGTACCAATTAAATCAACATTTTGCAATGTGATTGTTTGCACTTCAACCGCAGGGTTGTAGCCGTTATTGAAGCCACCATTGCTACTGATATGTACCACAGTATCACTACCAACCTTCTCAAAATGGAGGTAATCATCTAGATTTGCGTTCACACCTGTCGCAGATTCTCCTTGCAACAAATCGCGCAGATCAAGCTTGTCAGCGCCTGTGGCTGTGTTGAAGTCTGTAATTACGTCCTGTGCTGGAACTCCTACAGCGCCAGCATCAGCAAGCGACCATTTAAAGACATCAGCGCCAATACCTCCAGTAAGGGTGTCATTACCCGCACCACCCCATAGCAAATCACCACCTGCGCCACCATTAATAACATCAGTACCTGACCCTCCGACCAACACATCGTTACCATTAGCTCCAGAGAGGTTATCGTCCCCCCCTAGCCCAACAATAACATCATTGCCATCCGTGCCTGTGCGTGTGTTTCCGCCAGCAGTTCCTACTTGATAATTAGCTGAAGCAATATTTATTGAAACATTCGTACTTGTGCTTGCAACGTCTCCATTTGACACTTCTGTTGAGGTTGCAGTCACAGTCAAGTTAGCTACAGAGCCTCCAAGGCCTGATGTTCCAGGTAGTACAAATAATCCACCCAGGTTCCATGTTGAAACATTAACAGAGGATGTTGCAGCACTACTTGTAAACACATTGGTACCATCCGTAAGAATTGCACCTACAGGAATACTGCTGACCAAAATTGCAATCGACTCTGAACCGTCTGTATCAACGAGAGACGAATTGATTGAAAGCAGTGATAGCGCAGCAGGAGTACTACTTGCAATTGGATAATATCCTCCATCATTCACTGCTACAAGATTGCCAACATTTACACCACTATTGGTCACTACTGTACTTGTTGTATACAATTTGAAATTAGTTGAATTCAAATCGACTGCAGCAGCACCATCAACTGACATATTAAGGTCAATACTACCCACACCATCACCGTTATACATGTTTACTTCTAGTGAGTAATAGCCAGTTACTGTCGGAGTATAAGTGGTTGCTGTAAAGTTCCCCCAAGTGTTATGCGCACTTGAGAACACACTTGTCCCACCAATCTTTATAATGATCGTATCATCGCGGTAGCCTGAGACTGTATAAGTATGGCCAGCTTCCATAAAAATATAACCCGTGTAACGCAAGGCGTCGTCAACGGCCAATCCTCCAGTAGCAACCGTACCCAAACTCACATTAGTCGCTACGGATGTGGAAGTTGCAGTAGCTCTTTCAATACCCGCTTCAAAGTTAGTAAGATTTGCAGCAACCGTTGTATTAACTGTCGATATTCCTTGGTAATACTGAAGGGTTAATCCATTACTTACTGGTTGAGGGAATGTGGTTGTTGTAGGCGAACTGTAAACTGATGTAGCTAAATTAGGCGCATCAGCATCGGCTGTCACACTAATAGCTAATGTTGAACTATCGGAACTAGAACCGTCTGTTGTGTTATAAGTAACCACAGGAACTGCGCCGCTATAGTTTGCAGCTGGCGTAAAGGTATAAGCACCATTCGCTCCGATATTGAGTGTACCTACTCCAGATATAGTTGCATTTTGTCCAGCAGTAAAAGTCGTAGCATTTCCTGCAACAGTAAATGTTGTTACCGTCAAAGGTCCATCAACACTAGACGTTCCTGTTAACACACTACCTGTCAACACGGTTTCCTCAAGCGTAGACACCGTTTCGTTCGCATCAGTGTAGGCGTCGTCAACTGGGGTCACTGTAATCGCCAAT
>CAZZDN010000023.1:17254-19776 GCA_964652655.1 uncultured Methylotenera sp. | reverse complement strand
ATGCAATTACATTATCAAATCCTAGATAATCAAACGCTACATGAGCCAACGCTAGGTGAGCCAACGCTCAATCAAAACCCGCCACTTGTTTTACTGCACGGTTTATTTGGCTCTGGCGATAACTGGGGTACAGTTGCTAAGCATTTTTCCCAGCAATACCAAGTGATTAGTGTAGATTTACGTAACCATGGCAAGTCACCGCATAGTGACTCGCAAACCTATGTCGATATGGCGAATGATTTGCTTGAGCTATGTGACAGACTCAACTTAGCGCGTATCCATTTATTAGGGCATTCTTTAGGCGGCAAAACCGCAATGCAATTTGCTACGCACTACCCTGACCGGCTAGAAAAGTTGATTGTGGTAGACATGGCAATACGGACTTATCCCGATGCCTACACACATATGATTGATGCAATGCTAGCAGTTGACCTCAGCACCATGCAAAGCCGCAGTGACGTGGATAAAGCTTTAATTAGTAGTATTCCGCACACCATGGTGCGTCAATTTTTGCTGATGAATTTAATCAGAACTGAAAACAAGCTAGCTTGGCGCATTAACCTAGCCGCCCTCAGAAACAATTACCCTCACATGATAAAAGCCATATGTGAAAACGCACACTATGAGAAGCCCAGTCTATTTATTCGCGGTGAACGCAGTGATTACGTGACTGATACAGATATTAACCATCTCAAAACGCATTTTATCAACGCGGAATTTGCCAGCCTGCCAACCAACCATTGGGTACATGCCGAACAGCCACAAGCGTTTATCGAAGTAGTGCAAAATTATTTGGCAAAAAACTAGTTCAGATAAAATTGCTATAGAGAACATCACGCGCAATACTAGCAATTCAACCGTCGGCTGTTTAAAAATTTGCCTTCACAAGATAGACACATCATGTAAAAATGTAACTGAATGTTATTAGGCGCCTATAGAACGCTTAAATACTGTCGTTACTAGTAAAAGTCTCAAGAAGTAAAGTAGTCTCAAGAAGTAAAGTATTAGAGAGCTTGCTCATAAGAGATGATGCAACCTCTGCACTACCTTTTAAATCCACGCATATCGTCATACAAAACAGAGAGTTAATCAAAAAATGAAGCGCAATCATATTGCATTGGCTCTTTGCGGCATGACTGCGACTACGCCTAGCTATGCGACAAATGGCATTAATTTAATTGGCTATGGTGCAGAATCCACGCTGATGGGCGGTGCTGACACGGCAGTAGCACGTGACACAAGTGCACTGAATACCAACCCAGCTGGGTTGGCGCAGGTAAAAGGTAAGTTGTTTGATGCCTATGGCTCGATGTTACGCACAACGGATTTAGCACATCAAGATTCACGCAATGATCAGCATGCTGATAATCGTTATGTATTTTTGGCAGGCGGTGGCTACGCACAACAATTAGAAAACTCTCCTTGTACTGTTGGGATTGGATTTTTCTCACAAGGCGGTGCAGGTGCTGTTTTTAAACATATCAACACACCATTTGGCAGTAATGACGAAATGAGCTCACTATTTGCGATTGCGAAAGTGACGCCAGGGCTAGGCTGCCAAGTGACAGATAAGCTTTCAATCGGCGGCTCTATCAGCCTAGTTTACGCAAGCATTGAACAAAAATTCTTTTACCATACGCCGCCTGCGGGTAGTTTTGCTGGCTTTGAAAACAAAGGGGCATATGCCGTTCGCCTCGGTTTTAAAATTGGCACGCAATACAAGTTAAATGACCAATGGACATTAGGCGCAAGCTATACAGAAAAAACTGAGTTGCCGATGACAGGTGGTACTGCTAAATTTAACTTTGGCACAAATGGCATCGCTAAATACGACAAACTAAGCATTAAAGGATTTGCATTACCCCGCGAGGTCGCCATTGGGGCTGCATTTAAAGCCAACCCTGATTTGTTACTCTCGGCAAAAATCAATTGGATTAATTGGGCGGATGCGATTAATGATGTCACAACCACCTGGCAAGACACAGCAAACACATCAGCACCCGCTTCTATGGTCAGCATCAATCAGCAAGACTGGCACAACCAAATCGTATATGCACTTGGTGCCGCTTATACTTATGATGAAGAAACCACCTTATATGCGGGCTATAACTACGGCAAAAACCCTGTGCCAAAAAACAACTCAAGCGCACTACTCGCCGCCACATTAGAGCAACACATCACAGTGGGCTTTGCTCGCCAGTTAGATGAAACATGGAAAATCACCAGCGGCATTGAGTTTTTATTACCGAAAAAAGTCACTTACGATAGCGAGTTATTTGGAAAGAACAGCGAAGTGCGTAATGAAGGATTCTTCCTGCACTTAATGTTGAGCAAACAGTGGTAACTGAGCAAGTATAAATAGCAAATAATATAGACAAAACAATCACATAAAAAACTTGCAATCAGCGCGTACTAGATAAAACTAGCGATGAGAAAATATCCAAACCCCAATCTCACCTTTACACAAACTTGCAGGCCCAAAAACTTGGAAACTGCACAAACTTGGAAACTGCACAAACTTG
>CAZZDN010000023.1:0-17154 GCA_964652655.1 uncultured Methylotenera sp. | reverse complement strand
AAAAACTAAAGGTGCAAAAACTAAAGGCACACAAGCTCGAAAACGCAATAACATCAAGATGCGCAAACTTGGCTAAGTACAAAAACCATTATCCGAAGCGATAAGAAGCCATCAACACTTCAAACACGGTATCTGTAAAAATACGCTCACCCACACTATCCCCTGCCGCACCCGCTACTACCATTAAAGGAATCAAATGATCCTCGCGCGGATGCACCAAACGCGAAAAAGGTGCCTGCTCCCAATCAACTAATGCCTGATTCCGCTGCTGTGGGCTAGGGTTAGCAATCGCCTCATATAAGTATTGCTCAAACTGCACTGAAGGTTCAAGCGATGCCGGCCGGCCAAAACCTCGCATATTATGATAAGTAAGCCCACTCCCTATAATTAGCACCCCCTCATCTCGCAATGGCGCCAAAGCTTCACCCAGCTTAATATGCGCTAACGGGTCATAATCAGACTTCATCGACAGTAACACCACAGGCACATCGGCATGAGGGTACATCAACATTAAGGGGACGAAAGCACCGTGGTCAAAACCGCGCTCTGCATCTTCTTGTACCGGCATACCGTTTAACGCCAATAATTCACTAACACGCTTAGCTAAAGCTGGGCTACCCGCTGCGGGATACTGCACATGATAAGTATGCTCTGGAAAGCCATAGTAGTCATACATCATAGGTGGCCGCTCTGCGGTAGATACCGTAAACTGAGGCGCTTCCCAATGGCCAGTAATCACCAATATTGCTTGGGGTTTTGCGGGTAAACTGGCTGGCAGTTTAGTGAGCTCCGCCTCGGTAACAGCGAAAAGCTGTCGCATCTCTTCAATATAAGGCCAAGGGCCACCACCGTGAGAGATAAACAAGACAGGAAGCCTGCTACTAATTTTTGCGTTCATTGCATTAAGCTACTCCCAAACCAAAGGCTTTGAAAGTACTCGCGCATAAAGTTACACATAATTTACAAGTTATTTACAATTGGCAATATTTACGTTTATACTGTCACACATAAATAAGCCTTTGCATAAATAGCAGGCAAAAAAAGACCCCAACCAAGGGGATGAAATTGGGGTCCAAAAAATGCCTCATCGTCTAAGGCTTCCGCTCAGGGAGGATTGAAGCGGAAAAGTAACTCGCGTTACCTATAAACTCTGACTTAGCCTCGTTAGAATTAGTTCCACACAGTTTTATTTTTTATATCGCTTTTATTTACAGAGCAATATTTCCCAGTTAAGCACCCCTTTCAAAAGTGCTTATGCCCAGTAACAAATGTCTAGTCATCAACGCAACAAGCATTCTGACAGGGCAAGTAACAAATATCACCAATTCAAACACCATCAACTCAAATATAGCCAGGACAAAATATAACCAAGCTTAAAATATAACTAAGCTAAAGACTAACAACCATATAGAGTAACCACCATAGATTTGCCCGCATAGCGTTGCCACTATCGATCAAATATTCGTATTAACTAGTCATGCTAAAATACCAGCTATGAATAGCCAATCGCACAACACCATGCAAGATCCGCTTTTAGCCGGCCTGAACAATAAGCAACTAGAAGCCGTCACCCTTCCCCAACAATCTGCGCTGATTTTAGCCGGTGCTGGTAGCGGAAAAACTCGCGTGCTCACCGCACGGATTGCATGGCTAATCCAAACCGAACAAGTTTCACCTACTGGCTTGTTAGCAGTGACGTTTACCAATAAGGCCGCAAAAGAGATGCTCACCCGCATCACTGCATCTTTACCCATCAACACTCGTGGCATGTGGGTTGGTACTTTCCATGGCCTTTGTAACCGATTACTGCGCGCGCACCACCGCGAGGCTGGCTTACCCGCAAGCTTCCAAATTTTGGATATTGCCGACCAGCTTTCCATGATTAAGCGTCTGATGAAGCTAATGAACGTGGATGACGAGAAGTTTCCACCTAAGCAAGTACAAAACTATATTAACGGCTGTAAAGACGAAGGGCTGCGTGCACATGCCGTGGATGCTTACGACCCGCATTCACAAAAACTACGCGAAATCTTTGAAGAATACGATAAACAATGCCAACGCGATGGTGTAGCCGACTTTGCCGAACTGCTGTTGCGCTGCTATGAACTATTAGAGCGCGACGCCAACATCCGACACCATTACCAAAGCCGCTTTAGATATATTTTGGTAGATGAGTTTCAAGATACTAACCGTCTGCAATATCAATGGCTCAAATTATTAGCTGGCCAAACTAAAGATGGACAGCATAATTGCATCTTTGCGGTGGGCGACGACGACCAATCTATTTACGGTTTCCGCGGCGCGCGTGTGGGCAATATGCGCGATTTTGAAACCGACTTCAATGTACAAAGCGTGGTGAAACTTGAAGAAAACTACCGCTCGCATAGCAATATCCTAGATGCCGCCAATGCCATTATTTCGCACAACAAAAACCGACTTGGTAAAAACTTATGGACTAGCGCCGGTGCCGGCGAACCGGTACGTGTGTACCAAGCTTACAACGACAATGATGAAGCGCAGTTTATTGTAGATGAAATCAAGATGTTGCACGCCGAAGGCATAGAACTAGGTGAAATGGCGATGCTCTACCGCTCTAACGCGCAATCACGCGTATTGGAGCACGCGCTCTTCTCAGCGAATTTGCCATACCGTGTGTATGGTGGCCTACGCTTCTTTGAACGTGCAGAGATTAAGCATGCGCTTGCTTACATGCGCCTGATTGCCAACGCCAATGATGATACTGCACTATTACGTGTGATTAACTTCCCCGCGCGTGGCATTGGTGCACGCAGTCTTGAACAGTTACAAGAAGCCGCGCGTAATGAAAACTGCAGTCTATGGCAGGCCGCCGTCAACAAAGTGGGCAATGGCAAAATAGGTGGCAAAGGGTTAGAGGGTTTTGTTGCGTTAATTAGGCAAATGGTCGATGAAGCTTACGGCATCAGCTTGGCAGAACTGACCGAGCTTGCAACCACACTCTCTGGCCTCAAAGCACACTATCAAAATGAAAAAGAAGGTGAAGATCGCATCGCCAACTTGGAAGAGCTAGTGACTGCGGCAGTCGCATTTACCAATCAAGACTTTGGTAACCATAGCAATGCTGATGGCGATACCCCACAAGACTTACTGACCCAGTTCTTAAGCCACGCCAGCCTGGAGGCCGGTGAACATCAGGCAGATGTAGGCCGTGAAGCACTGCAACTGATGACGGTGCACGCCTCTAAAGGCCTAGAGTTTAAAGTAGTATTTATCAGCGGTTTAGAAGAAGGCTTATGTCCACACGAGCAAAGCACTTACGAGGCGAATGGTTTGGAAGAAGAACGCCGCCTGATGTATGTAGCAGTGACGCGTGCGCGCCAACGTTTATATTTAAGCCACGCGCAAAGCCGCATGCTACATGGGCAGGTGCGTTATGGCATTCCATCGCGCTTTTTAGATGAGATTCCAGACAAGTTACTAAAACATTTAAATAGCAAGCCTGTAGCAAAGTCTGGGTATGGTAGAGACTACAACGAACTACCTGCGGTGATGAGTAAACAACAAAGCACTACGCAAAAGAGCGCAATGCCATGGAAAATAGGCCAGCAAGTGGCACATAATAAATTTGGCAACGGCGTAGTGGTCAGCTATGAGGGCAACGCCAACGATATGCGCGTGCAAGTGAATTTTGGGCGAGAAGGACTGAAATGGCTAGCATTAGAGTTTGCGAAACTCACTGCCATTTAAATCCCTGCTCAGTAGTGAGAACTTGACCGGAGACTAGCCCCTGATGATCAAGCGCCAAGGTCTCATTCATCAGGCCTCGCGACACAACAGAATAATAAGGTATCTAACCCTTGCACAAAACCAAGCATGATAAAGAGTTAAGCACATACTTATCATGGCTGAGGTTTAAACGCTACTCAATCGTAGATTCAGGCTGCGTGACTTGACTAGTGTTATCAATACCAAAGATATCAGCATAACTGGTGTATAAACTAGTCATCATCACTGGAATAATCGCGACAAATACCACCGCAAAAATCAAATGCAGGCTCACCACTAGCCACATCGCAGCCATGAGTATCGCCATAAATATTAGGCCATACAGCAAGAATGGCAGCATATTCTTCAAGCAGGCAACAAAGCTCAACTTCATCGCATCAACCGCTTTCATTTGATTAAGTCCAGCTAACACTGGTGCAAACCAGTAGCCCATTAATACCGGCATCAGAAACAACATCGCTACCAGCAGAGGCAACAGCACCGCACTCGCTTGTTCTGGACTCAAGTCTTTACCTTGCGCAATCAGCTCGATGGTTGCTCTATCCATCATCAGCACAACAAACACGGCAATCACCAGCAAACTGATCATGTAAATACCGCCAACTGAAATTAACTGCGAAGTGTTTTGCTTGAAGCCCTGAAAGAGATGATTAATTTCTAAATCCTGATTGCGTGAAAGCGCTTGGCAACCCCACATCATACCGGCAGCAAATACTGGTGCAAGCAAGGTACTCACTACAGAGCCTAATATAGGCACGAGTGAAACTGGAATCATAATCGCCAAATAAATCAGCAATAAAATCACCCACATCACAGGGTTTGCTCTAAACAGTTGAACACCACTGATAATCCACAGCCAGGCATTAGCCGCCGGCACTTGTTTAATCTCAGGGGGTTGCGGGGTTAGATGTTCTGCCATTTTACTTTCACCTCTGTTTTGAAATCAGCTTGCGGCCATGACCACATCCATCAAGTGCATACATCTTAAACTGATCACACAATGATTTAAGACAAGACTGTTTAAGACTATCACTCTATAAAACTGCGACCAACTAAGACTGCGCGGCTCTTAATTTCAATATATTTTTAAAATGATTTGGATCTTTTGCATGCGTTAATTCACCCGCCTGCGGATAAATCTGGTCATACAATCTTGATAGCCAAAAACGCAATGCCGCAATACGCAACAAACCATTCCATGCCGCATGTTCTGCTTGCTCAAAAGGCCTGACTTCTTGATAGGCTTTTAGTAGCGCGTCCACTTTATCAGTGTCTAAGTGACCATCCTCTTTTACGCACCAATCATTGGCAACAATCGCCAAATCATAAGCCAACACATCATGGCATGCGTAGTAGAAGTCAATCAAACCACCGACTTTATCTCCATCAAACAGCACGTTATCACGGAACAAGTCCGCATGGATAATGCCTTTAGGCAATGCTGAAGTATCTAAACCAGCTTGAAACTCAAGGGTTTCAGTCAGTAAGCGTTGATCATCGGCAGATAAGTGCGCCATGACTTTTTGTGCGGTTTGATTACGCCAATCTGCACCACGTGGGTTCTGGTGCGCTTGCTCAGAATACCTTGAAGCAAATGACTGCCCAGCCTGATGCATTTGCGCCAGCACTCGACCAACCTCAGCACAATGCACGTGACTAGGCATTGTAATATCGCGGCCATTTAGGCAGCTAATTAATACGGCCGGCTTACCATTGAGCATGTGTAGATTAACACCTGCGTTGTTACTGATTGGGTCAGGGCAAGGGACACCGTGCGTAGATAAATGATGCATCAAATCAATGAAGTAAGGTAATTCATCGATTGTGTTATGTTCAAACAAAGTAAGTACATACTTACTTTGCGTAGTGGTCACAAAATAATTGGTGTTAGTAATGCCTGATGAGATACCTTTTAAATCAACCAATTCACCAATTGGATAATCTTGAAGCCAAGCTTGTAATTGCTGAATGCTAACTGAGGTAAAAACAGACATAGATATATTTAAAAACTGGAAATAATTAAAAGCAAGGCACTATAACAATCATGTGAGTGAAAGCCGCCGCCTCACTCACATGCGTACCCGAAAAATTGGTGTCGAATTAAAATCTGAAAATGGTCCATTTAGGCACAGATAATGGTGGGTTTGGCCCGTCGTTAATCCAGGCGCCTTCTTGGTCTTCACGATGCATGTAGTACGGAACACCATGATTAGGCGTAATTTTCAGCATATATAGCTGGCCACCAACGCGATATTCCTCAATCGTTTCATTTTCTTTTTTTATAATCGTAATGACCGGCTCATCTGCATTTTCTTCAGCACTGATGCTGGGAGGTGGAATATCTTCCAGTGGCTCAAGATTGGTTGGTAAATCCTTTGCTTGCGCTAACGCAGGTAAAAGCATTATCGCTATCAGTAAAGACACACTATTTTTGTAACTTTTACGCATCATCAACCACCCTTAACGGCATGAACATCAGTCGTTCATCAATACCTTATTCTATCAAAAACCACCCAACATAAGACTACAACCTTACAAATAAAGCTGAATGCGTTCTTCTTCTGCAGAAAGTTTGAAACCTCGCGTTTCGTAATGTTTGAATATAGCCTGCACTATCTCTTCCGGGTCATCAATCATCTGTATCAAATCCAGATCACTCGGCGAAATGACCTCTTCAGTCACCAACGTGGTTTTGAGCCAATCCACTAGTCCTCGCCAAAATGGCTCACACACTAAGATAATCGGAATTCTCAGCGTTTTACCAGTTTGCACTAAGGTAATCGCTTCCATCAACTCATCTAACGTACCAAAACCACCGGGCATGACGACATAAGCGCTCGCATACTTCACGAACATAACTTTACGCATAAAGAAGTGTTTAAAGTTCTGACTAATATCCTGATAGGGATTTGAATTTTGCTCATGCGGCAACTCAATATTGAGGCCGATGCTTGGTGATTTTCCAGCAAATGCGCCTTTATTGGCAGCCTCCATAATGCCGGGGCCACCACCCGAAATCACTGAAAATCCAGCATCAGATAGGCGCCTTGCAATATCAACCGTCAATTCATAATAGGGGCTATCGGGCTTAGTGCGTGCACTGCCAAAAATAGAAACCGCTGGCGTGATTTCTTTGAGTCGCTCAGTCGCATCCACAAATTCAGACATAATCTTGAAAGCATGCCAAGACTCAAGCCCAGTATGGTGCGTCCCTTGCACATCAGGATCGGTAATTTTTGGAATTTTTTTTACGATAGTCATGACTGAGAAATCCTTGATGAATGAAATACCAAAACCTAGATTCAAAAAACTGAATACAAAAACTTGCTAAGCTAATTTAGCACCCTACATGCAAAACAATTTTAAGAGCGCCATATATGTTTTATTATGTAGGCGATTAAAGACCGTTGGCAACAACCTATTGCAATTATTTGTCGCAAATTTGGACTATATACGTAGCGGTCGCTCGCAATTTTTGGATTGATATATGAAAACTCTATTACTGGTGGATGGCTCATCTTATTTGTATCGTGCGTTCCACGCCATGCCTGATCTACGCAACTCGGCCAACGAGCCGGTCGGCGCGATTCAAGGCGTACTCAACATGCTGCGTCGCTTACATAAAGACTACCCTGCCGAATATAGTGCCTGTGTATTTGATGCTAAAGGTAAAACCTTCCGCGATGACATTTATCCAGAATATAAAGCCAACCGCGCCAGCATGCCTGATGATTTGCGCTCACAAATTGAACCCTTGTTTGAAACCATACGCGCCATGGGCTGGCCGCTGATCATTGAAGACGGCGTAGAAGCGGACGATGTGATTGGTGCACTAGCCAAACAAGCCGAACGCCAAGGCATTAAAACTATTATTTCCACCGGCGATAAAGACATTTCACAATTGGTGAATGAGCATATTACCGTGGTCAACACCATGCGCGATGCATTCCGCAAGACTGATGACGTGCTAGATATCGCAGGTGTGGAAAATAAATTTGGCATCCCACCAAGCTTGATTGTTGATTACCTGATACTCATTGGCGACACCTCAGACAACGTACCTGGTGTAGAAAAAGTAGGGCCAAAAACCGCAGTAAAATGGCTAAAAGAATACGGCTCTCTAGATAACATTGTCGCCAATGCCGACAATATCAAAGGCGTTGTGGGCGAAAACTTACGCAAAGCGCTACCATGGCTACCCACTGCACGTGAACTGATTACCATCCGTTGCGACGTAGGTATCCGCGAACACTTTGATGAACTCGTACAACAAGCTCCTGACAAAGCCAAACTGGCTGCATTATTTGATCATTTTGAATTTAGAAGTTGGAAGCGTGAGTTGGACAACATGCCAGATGCGGCACCTCATGCCAGCATGGAGCCGGTAGGTAAATCTGGTGACTTATTCGGCACACCCGCAACAGCACAAAAAACCAATGCAGGAGCTACACCAGCGCTCAACGCTGAGACAAAAACCACAAACCACCATTACACCCCTAACACCAGTCGTCAGTATGAAACTATACTCAGCGCGGAGGCGTTAGAAGCATGGCTCATCAAGCTCAATCAAGCAGAACTCATCTGCTTTGATACAGAAACCACCTCGCTAGACCCACTCACTGCCAAAATTGTCGGCATGTCGTTCAGCGTAGCCGCAGGCACTGGTGCCTACGTACCGCTTACGCACGATTATTTTGACGCACCGGCACAACTGCCTTTGGCAGAAGTTTTAGCCAAATTCAAACCCTTGCTAGAAAACCCCGCCATCAATAAGGTGGGGCAAAATTTAAAATACGATAAACACGTACTAGCAAACTACGGCATTGCATTAAACGGTATTGCACATGACACTTTGCTACAGTCCTATGTGCTAGAAAGCCACCGCGGCCATGGCATGGATGAACTAAGCGCAAGACATTTAGGCATTGACCCCATCAGCTTTGAGCAAGTGGCGGGCAAAGGTGCGAAGCAAGTCGGCTTTAATCAGGTAACCATAGAGGTTGCCGCCGAATACGCCGCTGAAGATGCAGACATTACCTTGCAACTGCATGAAGCGCTTTCGCCACAAGTGTTGCAAGATGAGAAGCTCAATTACATTTACAGTCAGGTGGAAATGCCATCGATGGAGTGCCTGTTTACCATTGAGCGCAACGGCGTGCTGATTGATGCCAACATGCTCAATCGCCAAAGCAACGAAATCGGCATGAAATTAATGGAACTAGAAGCAAAGGCTTTTGAGTTGGCAGGCCAGCCATTCAACTTAGGCTCACCTAAGCAGCTGCAAGAGATTCTATTTGGCAAACTGGGCATCAAACCGATTAAGAAAACGCCCTCTGGCGCCCCTTCCACCGACGAGGATGTTTTACAAGAATTGGCATTAGATTACCCGTTACCTAAAGTGCTACTAGAGTATCGCGGCTTAGCTAAATTAAAATCCACCTATACCGACAAACTGCCGAAAATGATTAACGCGCACACCGGACGCGTGCACACTAACTACAATCAGGCTGTAGCAATTACCGGGCGCTTGGCCAGTAGCGACCCTAACTTGCAAAACATCCCAGTGCGTACTGCGGAAGGCCGCCGTATCCGTGAAGCCTTTATCGCACCACCTGGCAGCCATATCGTTTCTGCCGACTATTCACAAATCGAGCTACGCATCATGGCGCATTTATCCAAAGATGCAGGCATGTTGCAGGCGTTTGCCAACAATGAAGATATTCACCGTGCCACCGCTGCTGAGATTTTTGGCGTAGAACGTAGCGCTGTGGACAACGAGCAACGCCGTTACGCCAAAGTCATTAATTTTGGCCTGATTTACGGCATGAGCGCATTTGGCTTGGCACAAAACCTCAATATTGAGCGTAGTGCCGCACAGAGCTACATAGAACGCTACTTTGCGCGTTACCCAGGTGTGCGCCAATACATGCAAGATACGCGTGAGCTTGCCAAAGAAAAAGGCTATGTAGAAACTTACTTCGGCCGTAGGCTGTGGGTACCAGAAATCAACAGCGCTAACGGTATGCGAAGAGCCGGTGCCGAACGCGCCGCCATCAACGCGCCGATGCAAGGCACTGCGGCAGACTTAATCAAACTAGCGATGATTGCGGTAGATCAGTGGCTGAAAGATGAAAAACTCAATACCAAACTCATCATGCAGGTGCACGATGAATTGGTGCTAGAAGTTCCGGACCATGAGCTTGAGTTAGTGAAACAGAAACTGCCAGTGTTGATGCAGAATGTGGCAACACTAGATGTGCCTTTGTTAGCAGAGGTAGGTGTGGGTAGTAATTGGGAAAGTGCGCATTGATTGTAGTAATTGCTGACATCAACTTAAATCACAACAGTTAATGTTTAGCTCGATACTACAGTAGCCAATTGCACTGAATTCAATCAACAAAAAAACTAGTCGCGGAATTTTGTATCTAATTTTCAACCAAACTCAACATACAGTCTCGTTTTAATGAGAATGACATAGAGCAAGCGTTTACCATTACTCAAACTATTTAACCAACTTACTTTTATGCAAAACATCGGTCTTTACATCATCGGGGATGAAATTCTCTCTGGCAAACGCCAAGATGCGCATCTATCTAAAGTTATCGAACTACTTGCAGCGCGAGGCTTACAGCTGAGCTGGGCAAATTATTTGGGAGACATTCCAGCGCAGATTACGGCCTCACTCAGCGCAAGTATGCGTAGAGGCGATATTGTATTTAGCTGTGGCGGTATTGGCGCTACGCCTGATGACTACACGCGCCAATGTGCCGCTGATGCGGCTGGCGTGCCAATTTCACGTCACGCAGAGGCTGTAGCTGAAATCGAAGCGCAATATGGAGAAAGTGCGTATCCAAAACGCGTATTAATGGCAGACTTCCCGTTGGGCGCAGCATTGATCCCTAATCCCGTGAATCGAGTAGCAGGCTTCTCCATCAATCAACATTACTTCGTACCGGGTTTTCCGCAGATGGCACACCCGATGATTGAATGGGTACTAGAATCGCACTACAGCCACTTATTTCACCAGCAAGACTACATTGAAACATCTATTCTTGTGATGGATGCAGGCGAAAGCCAACTGATTGATTTCATGAACCATATTCTTGAAGAGTATCCTGAAATCAAATTATTCAGCTTACCTAAGTTAGATAACCGCCGTACTATTGAGCTGGGTGTGAAAGGTGCTACACATCAAGCCAATGAAGCAATTCAAGCAATTAAAAACGGGGTTACTGCGCTAGGTTTCCCATGGCTAGAGATCAACCAATAATTAAGAAGAGTCTATTCAAACCACCAGCTTATCGCTGGGTGTTTTTATGCATCTTCAGCTTGCTGTTTATGCTCATTATTTACGGCATGATGCATCAATTTGTCCCATCGCCAACTTGGTACGCTTTGGGTTTCAAACTCAATATTGGCTTTACCATGCTGATGACCTGTTGGTTTTATTACATGTTAAGGTTAAACGCAGCCTCGCTAACTGAACTTTATAAGCGCTATTACCAATGGTTTGTTATTTTATCGGTGCCTGCTATTTTTTATTTCTTAGGCTATATGTCTATCATTTACAGTATCGGCAACTTAGTGAGTAGTCTTTCAGGCACTCCACATACCATGCATGATGTGATGCAAAAAGAATATGCCGAAACAAGCAAAAGCTGCAAAACACGACTGATCGGAAAAAGTCTGCTCCCCGCACGACCACCACACTTTTGTATCAGCACAACATCGTTTAACCAGTTGCCAAAAGAAATTGTGATTAAGCTAGTGGGTAAAAAGAGCTATTTTGGGTTTGCACTAAACCACATCGAATATGATTGGGAAAAGACATTAAAATTATATCCAAGCACACTCATCATGAGTCAATTACCAAACTATCCATTTAGCCCAACCGCCTACGCCAACCATGAAATGTAGAGACCATTGCGGCGCGTGTTGTATCGCGCCCTCTATTAATAGCCCCATTCCTGGTATGCCTAAGGGCAAGCCTGCGGGGGTCCGTTGTGTTCAGTTAGATGCGCAAAATATGTGTAAAATTTTTGGTCAACCAGAACGCCCTGCGTTTTGTGGTGGCCTACAACCTAGCGTTGAAATGTGTGGCGATACACGCGAACAAGCCATTTTATGGCTGACGCACTTAGAACAAATCACCGCGCCTGCGCTCCCCCAGCAATAGCACCGCAACAAAACTCACAGCAGCTGCCATTGACACGTAAGCCCCTACCCAAGCCAGCCCGCCAGCCGTCACCAACACTTGCGAAATATAAGGTGCCATTGAAGCGCCTAAAATACCTCCCAGCTGATAAGCTAAACCCGCGCCGGTATAACGCACAGCCACTGGAAACTGCTCAGGCAGGTATGCTCCCATCGGCGCAAAAGTAGCGCCCATCAGAAACAAAGCTAAAGATAAAAATAAAGTCACCTGTACTACCGAGCCACTTTCAAGCAAAGGGCTCAACGCGAAGCCTGCCAGCACCGCCAGTGCACCGCTCAATAACAGCACAGGCTTGCGGCCGTAAACATCACTCAACTTTGCTGAAATAGGCGTAGCAAGCGTCATGAACAAAATAGCAACACACAACATGCCTAAAAAATCACTACGCATGATGCCCAAATTAGCGGTGCCGTAACTCAAGCAGAACACCGTTGCGGTATAAAATAAGTTGTAACAAACCACCATCGCTAACGCACCTAACAGCACTGGGCGTAAATGTTGGCTTAGTAAGGGCTTAATAGGCATCGCATGTGTTTGATGTTGTGCAAGTGCGCTAGAAAATGCTGGTGTTTCGACGAGTTTAAAGCGCACATACAAACCTATACCCACCAGGAGAGCACTCGCAATAAATGGTAAGCGCCAACCCCACGCTTTAAATTGCGTATCAGTTAACCACAACGACAATGCCAGATAGCTCAAAGTCGCCATTAAAAACCCAACCGATGGCCCCAATTGCGGGAACATACCAAACCAAGCGCGCCTGCCTGCCGGCGCATGCTCGGTAGCCAGCAATGCTGCACCGCCCCATTCACCACCTAAGCCCAACCCCTGACCAAAGCGCAAGATGCATAAGGCAATGGGCGCCCAGATACCTAACGTGTCGTAGCCCGGTAATAGCCCAATCAGCAAAGTAGAAATACCCATCAACAACAAAGACGAGGCCAGCGTAGCC
Source organism: uncultured Methylotenera sp. (assembly GCA_964652655.1). Classification (GTDB taxonomy): domain Bacteria; phylum Pseudomonadota; class Gammaproteobacteria; order Burkholderiales; family Methylophilaceae; genus Methylotenera. The sequence goes on along the minus strand of CAZZDN010000023.1, from coordinate 4,222 downwards.
TTACGCCCAACTTTATCACCAAAATGGCCAAACACGATGGCGCCCACAGGCCGGGCAATAAACGCAATGCCAAAAGTTAAAAATGCATTTAGAGACTGAGTAGCAGGGTCGTTAACAGGAAAGAACACCTGCCCAATCACCAACGCCGCCGCCATGGCGTAAATATAAAAATCGTAAAACTCAATCGCAGTGCCAATAAAGCTAGCGAAGGCAATGTGGGTGGTCGATGGCTTCGGCATATTCAGACTCAATAAAAAACTATTGCCAATTGTATGCTGAAATTTGTTTTCTCAAACTGAGATTGCGTATAAAATAAGCAACTTTCGCGTACGAGAAATATACTAGTGCAAATCGGCAATCACATCTTAAAAAACAACCTAGTTGTTGCACCTATGGCAGGTGTGACCGACAGACCTTTCCGCCAACTTTGCAAAAAGATGGGCGCGGGCTTGGCTGTGTCTGAGATGGTGACTTCCAACTCACTTTTGTACGGTAGCGAAAAAACTAAACGCCGTGCTAACCACGAAGGTGAAGTAAACCCAATTTCCGTGCAAATTGCGGGCGCTGATCCAAAAATGATGGCTGAAGCCGCTAAACACAATGTAGATAACGGCGCACAAATTATTGACATCAACATGGGTTGCCCGGCTAAAAAAATCTGCAATGTGATGGCAGGCTCTGCATTGCTGAAAGACGAGCCCTTGGTTGCGCAAATTCTGCGCGCGGTGGTAGGTGCAGTAGATGTACCAGTCACCCTCAAAATCCGTACAGGTTGGGACAAACAAAACCGCAACGCGATTCAAATCGCAAAAATGGCTGAGGATTTAGGCGTACAAGCGCTAGCGATGCATGGCCGCACCCGCGCTTGTGCTTACATGGGCGATGCAGAATACGACACCATTGCCGCAGTAAAACAAGTAATTAAGATTCCTTTGATTGCCAACGGCGATATCACCACCCCAGAAAAAGCAAAGTTTGTGCTGGATTACACTGGTGCAGATGCCGTGATGATTGGCCGTGCAGCACAAGGCCGTCCTTGGATATTCCGCGAAATTGAGCACTACCTCACTACCGGCACGCACCTACTGCCGCCTACTGTGGATGAAATCCACGCTGTAATGCTAGAGCATCTACATGATTTGTATGCCTTTTACGGCGAACTTACCGGTATGCGCATGGCGCGTAAGCACATCTCATGGTACACCAAAGGTTTAGCTGGCTCAGCACAGTTCCGCCACACCATGAACACGTTGCAAACCATCGAATTACAACTACAAGCAATTAACGACTTTTTTGTTGAACTAAAAACAAAAAATGAGCGCTTGGTTTACATTGATCATGACGCTGATGACGCCGATACAGATGCGTCTTCAGCATTAGCAGCCTAGGAACTCCTATGTCAGAAAATTGTAAGCTTAGCCAAGCAGTGCAAGAGTCTTTAGATGATTACTTTTTGCATCTAGAGGGTGAGCCACCTCATGCCGTTTACGATATGGTATTGGCTTGCGTAGAAAAACCTCTGCTTAGCTACATCATGCATAAAGTGGGTGGCAATCAAAGCAAAGCCGCAGAGATACTCGACATCAATCGCAATACCTTGCGTAAAAAACTTCAGCAGTACAAGATCGAATAAAACGAAAATCATTCTGTATCGTGCTATTTGAAATTGGATTCTGGGTATCCAGATTCATGAGCATCAGGCTTAGTCGCACTTCGGCAAGACAAGACTGATACTCAAGCAAGACCAGCAACAATAATTTAACGTGTATTAGCAAACCGCTAATACAGCTTATCATTTGTATTATGGAATCATTTTATGGCAACTACTAAACGTGCGCTCATTAGCGTTTCAGATAAAACCGGCATCATTGATTTTGCAAAAGGCTTGCATGCTTTAGGGATTGAGATTTTATCAACTGGCGGCACCGCTAAACTATTTCGCGACAACGACATTCCTGTGGTTGAAGTCAGTGACTACACAGGCTTTCCAGAAATGTTAGATGGTCGCGTAAAAACGCTACATCCAAAAGTGCACGGTGGTATTTTGGGGCGCCGTGATTTGCCAGAACACGTATCAGCCATGCAATCACAAGATATTCCAAACATTGATATGGTGGTAGTGAATTTATATCCGTTTGAAGCAACAGTCGCAAACCCAAACTGCAGTTTGGAAGATGCCATTGAAAACATCGACATTGGCGGTCCAGCCATGGTGCGTTCAGCCGCAAAAAACTGGAAAGACGTGGCAGTATTAACGGATGCCAGCCAATACCCAGATGTGCTGCGCGAACTGCAAAGCACAGGTGGCGCCACCAGCCAAGCCACAAAATTTGCACTATCTGTTGCTGCCTTCAACCGTATTAGCAATTACGACGGCGCGATTAGCGATTACCTATCAAGCTTTAATGCAGATGGTTCGCGCAACCCTTACCCAGCGCAAGTGAATAGCCGTTTTGTAAAACTGCAAGACTTACGTTATGGCGAAAATCCACATCAAAGTGCGGCGTTCTACCGCGACGCAAATCCAGCACCAGGTTCATTGGTAACAGCAGTTCAGTTGCAAGGTAAAGAGTTAAGCTACAACAACATTGCCGATGCTGATGCAGCTTGGGAAGCAGTCAAGAGCTTTGACTCAACCGCATGCGTGATTGTTAAGCACGCTAACCCTTGCGGCGTAGCACTCGGTAAAGACGCATTAGAAGCTTATAGCAAAGCATTCCAAACTGATCCGACTTCAGCTTTTGGCGGCATTATTGCTTTCAACAAGACATTAGATAAAGCAGCGGCGGAAGCCGTCAGCAAGCAATTCGTAGAAGTATTGATTGCACCTGACTACACCGCTGAAGCATTGGCGATATTCAGCGCCAAAGCGAATGTACGTGTGCTAAAAATCGCATTGCCAGAAGGTGGCGATAACGCTTGGGCACAAGGTCGCAACTCACACGATACCAAACGGATTGGTTCTGGGTTACTTATCCAAACAGCAGACAACCATGAAATCAACATCAATGATTTAAAAATCGTCAGCAAAAAACAACCAACGCCAGAGCAATTGCAAGACATGCTATTTGCATGGCGCGTGGCTAAATACGTTAAATCCAACGCAATTGTATTCTGCGGTAACAGCATGACACTAGGCGTAGGTGCAGGCCAGATGAGCCGTGTAGACAGTACCAAAATTGCTGCGATTAAAGCGCAAAATGCAGGGCTAACACTGAAAAACTCAGTGGTCGCTTCTGACGCGTTCTTCCCGTTCCGTGATGGCATTGATGTGTTGGCAGAAGCTGGCGCAGCTTGCGTCATTCATCCGGGTGGCAGTATGCGTGATGAAGAAGTGATTGCCGCAGCAGACGAGCACGGCTTGGTGATGGTGGTCACAGGTATTCGCCACTTTAGGCACTAAAATTATTAGTTCTAGAAAATTATTAGTTCCAAAAATTATTAAAACCAAGCAGTTATTAAAATAATGCCGTTCGTTCTTCTTTTTGCCACAGCCTGTTTAAAAACTAGTTGTGGCGAAAGACTTTTAGGGGTTTCAAATACATGAAAATTTTAGTCATCGGTGGTGGTGGACGTGAACATGCGCTCGCGTGGAAAGTTTCTCATAACAAAGAAGTGAGCCGTGTTTATGTAGCGCCAGGTAACGCAGGCACCGCATTAAACCCAGACATGGTGAATGTTCCTATTACCGCAGTAGATGATTTAGTCAAATTTGCGCAAGACGAACAAATTTACCTAACCATTGTTGGCCCTGAAGCACCTTTATCACAAGGCGTAGTAGATGCATTCCGCGCAGCAGGCTTAAAAATCTTTGGCCCAACCAAAGCAGCAGCACAGCTAGAGTCTTCTAAAGACTATGCAAAAGCTTTCATGATGCGCCATCAAATCCCAACCGCAGCTTACGGCACATTCACCGATGCAAAACTTGCGCATGATTACGTGAAACAACAAGGCGCACCTATCGTGATTAAAGCCGATGGCTTAGCCGCAGGCAAAGGGGTAGTCGTTGCCATGAGCGAGGATGAAGCACACGCTGCGATTGATGCCATGCTGGAAGACAACAAGCTTGGCGCAGCTGGTGCACGTGTGGTCATTGAAGAGTTTTTAGAAGGCGAAGAAGCCAGCTTCATGGTAATGGTCGATGGCAAAAATATCTTAGCATTAGCAACCAGCCAAGACCACAAACGCCTGCTAGACGCAGACCAAGGCCCGAACACTGGCG